>DASWIS010000023.1 GCA_036397555.1 Candidatus Zixiibacteriota bacterium
CCGAAGAAGTCGTGACCGCCATGGCCAAAGGCGCGATCGCCCGCAGCGGCGCCGATTGCAGCATTGCGGTGACCGGGATCGCCGGTCCCGACGGCGGCACCCCCGACAAGCCGGTCGGCACTGTCTGGCTGGCGACCGCGATCAAAGGCGAAACGCTCACCACCAAACGCATCCAGCTCCTCGGCGACCGCGAAGCCATCCGCGCCCGAGCTGCCCAAGCAGGGCTGAACCTGCTGCGGCTGCGGTTGATGTAGATGCCCACGGTCTATTCTTCGTTTCGCGGGATGATGGATGTACTGTATGTCATTGGTGATAAATTGGTTATGAACATTTCATTGATTCTAACTGAATATCACATTGTTTACTAAATTTATAATAGTCTATAAATTATTGTTGGCTTAATGTGTCTCGATACCCTACAATTATCTCCGAAGATTAGTAAATTTACGTCGACTTATAACAAAGGATAAAAGATGGGATTCACGAATCCCTTTCGACCCGGCGCAGGCCACATGCCTCCTTACTTGGCGGGAAGGCGGGAAGAACAGAAGGAATTCAAGAAGCTCCTCAATCAAAATATCATTCTGCAGAACCTCATATTGACTGGGTTGCGGGGAGTAGGAAAGACGTGCCTGCTGGAGACGTTTAAACCCACGGCCATTCAGGAGAGGTGGCTCTGGGTCGGGGCGGATTTATCTGAATCAGCAAGCGTGACTGAACGGACCATGGCGTCACGAGTGTTGACAGATCTTTCGGCGCTTACATCATCGATCACCATCAGGCACGAGTCTTCAGCCGATATCGGCTTCCACAGCAGTACCGATCAGCGACCGGTAACGATGAATTATGAGATGCTGACTCAGTTTTATGACAGGACCCCCGGATTGGCTTCAGACAAACTCAAGGCGGTATTGGAATTCACTTGGCAATGTATCAAAGATCAGACCCGTTCGGGGATCATCTTTGCTTTTGACGAGGCGCAGAATCTCGCTGATCATGCTGAGAGTAATCAATACCCCCTCTCAACTCTACTGGACGTGTTTCAATCCATTCAAAAGAAGGAAATCCCGTTCATGCTGGCCCTGACAGGCCTTCCAACCTTGTTTCCAAAACTTGTCGAAGCACGCACATATTCTGAAAGAATGTTTCGAATTGTGTTCTTGGACAAGCTTCAGGGTAAAGACATACTCGATGCAATTCAAATTCCGATCCAGGAAGCAAATTGCCCGGTGAGGTTTAATGAGCTGTCTGTCAAGACGATTGCTGAACTCTCTGGTGGGTACCCCTACTTCATCCAGTTCATTTGTAGGGAAGTCTATGATGTCTTCATCCAACAGTTGGACTCTGGAAAGGATGCAAAAGTTCCGATCTCGGAGATCGAAAGGAAACTCGATTCAGACTTCTTTGCAGGACGCTGGGCAAGGGCCACAGACAGGCAACGAGATCTTCTTCATGTGGCTGCAGAGTTGGAGAACTCCGCCGAGGAGTTCACAGTCGCTGAACTGGTAGAAAAGTCCAATTCCATGCTCAAAAAACCGTTTGGTAGCAGCCAAGTGAATCAAATGCTCAGCCATCTGTGTGATTTGGGATTGGTTTACAAGAACAGGCGAGGTCGTTATTCATTCGCGGTCCCACTGCTGGACAGGTTCATTTCTAGACAGGTCCGCGGCGCACTTGGAGGCTGAGGACAATTCTGGATGGTTTGCAAAGCCACTTCCCCCCATGCGCACCTTCATCGCCGTCAATCTCCCCGCCGACATCAAACGCGGCATTGGGACAATACTCAGCCGTCTGCGGCCGATCGGCCCGCCAGCCAGTTGGGTGCAGCCCGACAACGCCCACATCACGCTTAAGTTCTTAGGCGAGGTGCAGGAGACACGTATCCCTGCCATCATGAAAGGGATCCGGCTCGCGGTCGATGCGACCGAACCACTTGAACTGTCTATGGGGCAGTGTGGTGCCTTCCCCGATCCCACTCGCGCCCGCGTGTTTTGGATCGGGATCGAGCGGGGAGCCGAGGCGCTCGGCGACGTGTCGAGAGCGATTGACTTCCAGATGAGCCGTCTGGGATTCGAGAGAGAAAAACGCGCCTTTTCGGCTCATTTGACATTGGCCCGCCTGCGGCAGCCCGCCTCAATCGAGCGTCTGGTCGAGGCCGCCAAACAGGTCGATTACCACTTTCCGACCGTCAAAATCGCCCAAATCGACCTGATGAAATCTGTCCTAAGTACCCAAGGGGCAACATATTCCGTCTTGGATTCGGCTTCTTTCAAGGCAGAGTGAACAAATGTTCAGTTTTCGCTTGCCTGCTGCTTTTGCTGTTTCTATCATCCGTCAGTCGAACGGATCGAAACCGGAAGGCACGCGAAACCTCAGAACAGACAGAACGGAGCAGGCAAAGGAGCATCGTCATGGCGAAATCGAAACTCGAAACAGCCCCTCCCGCCACGGATGGCGGCAAGAAGCGCGCATTGGAAACCGCGGTCATGCAGATCGAACGTCAGTTCGGTAAAGGGGCGATCATGCGTCTCGGCGGTGACGCGCGCGACACCAACATCGCCACCATTTCCACCGGATCGATCTCGCTGGATCATGCGCTCGGGGTCGGCGGTGTCCCGCGCGGACGCGTGATCGAAATTTACGGTCCCGAATCTTCCGGCAAGACCACGCTGGCCCTGCAGATCATTGCCGAAGCGCAGAAGACCGGCGGCAACGCTGCCTTCATCGATGCCGAGCATGCGCTGGATGCCACCTACGCGCGCAAACTCGGAGTCGATCTGGAAAACCTGCTGATCGCCCAGCCCGACACCGGCGAGCAGGCGTTGGAAATCGCCGAGACATTGGTCCGTTCCGGGGCGATCGACGTGGTGGTGGTCGATTCGGTCGCGGCGCTGGTGCCGCGCGCCGAGATCGAAGGCGAAATGGGCGACCCGCAGATGGGATTGCAGGCGCGGCTGATGTCGCAGGCGCTGCGCAAACTGACCGGCACCATCTCCAAATCCAAAACTTCCGTTGTCTTCATCAACCAAATCCGCATGAAAATCGGGGTGATGTTCGGCAACCCCGAAACCACCACCGGCGGCAACGCGCTGAAGTTTTATGCGACCGTGCGCCTCGACATCCGCAGGATCGCCACGATCAAAGATGGCGAGACGGTCAAGGGCGCGCGCACACGGGTCCGCGTGGTCAAAAACAAGGTCGCGCCGCCGTTCCGTGAGGCCGAGTTCGACATTATCTACGGCGAAGGCATCTCGCGTCACGGCGACCTGCTCGACCTGGCCTCCAAGCTGGAGATTGTCGAGAAGTCGGGCGCGTGGTATTCCTATGGCGAGGAACGCATCGGCCAGGGACGCGATAACGCCATTGCCTACCTGCGCGACAATCCCGAAGCCTTCACCAAGCTCAATGGCGAAGTCCGCGCTCAACTGACGATGGTCCCCGCCACCGCGATGCCCTCCGGTGAGCAGGAGCCCGAAGCGGCGCGCGTCGCGGAGGAGTAAGGCACGAAGTTTGGCACGGGCCTTAGGGCCCGTGGCACCACAACTCTTCGAGTTGAACGGAGTTTGATTGATTTGCTCAGAAAGGGGGACGGATGCCACGGGGCCAGCAACGTACAAAAGCAATCGGAGATCACAGGCCATGGTGGGTGATCATTAAGGACAACGACGCACGGGAGTTCAATATCGAAGGCCCGATTCGCCCGTCCGATGATAGGGAATGGACTTATGCAGTGTGCAGGGTGCAGGAATCCGGGAAGCACGTCACTTGTACAACCGCACGAGGAAGTCACCACGAAGTAGAGGCTGCCTTCTGTGCATTGGGCTTTCGCCTTACTGACCGTGCCATTGTCGTTCGATAAATACCACACGACATTCCCCTTGTGTCGACATCAGCGAAGAGACGGTGCCACGGGCCTTCAGGCCCGTGACGACAATCGCATGGAAACGGCAGCCTCGATTCGCAAGCGAATCCGTCACTACGACATCCCCGGCCACGCCCATGGCCTGACGTTTTCGTGTTTCCAAAGAGAGAATTTGCTCAATGATGACCGAATTCGTCTGATGTTCCTGGAACAGCTTGCTTCGATCAGAACCAAAACAAGATTCCAGATTGGCGCGTACGTACTCATGCCCAATCACATTCACCTGATCGTCAGATCAACAAACGACTCATACTCCATCGCCGCGTTTCTCCATAATCTCAAGTTTCCGGTCGGATATCGGGCCAAGATGATGCTGAGGCATAATGACGTTGACGTCGAACGGTTCTGGCAAGCCGGTCCCGGGTTCGACGAAAACCTGACTGATGTAAGTCGGATTGCGCAACTCACAGAGTATATTCACAACAACCCGATTCGCGCCGGACTGGTATCGGACTCGACAGGCTGGCGGTGGTCAAGTGCTCGGTTTTGGGCAGGTTGGGCACAATTTGATCTCAGGATGGACATCATCACCTAAAGCACGGGCCTAAAGGCCCGTGGCACCAATTCAATTAAAAACGCCCCCACACCACGTCCCATGCACGAAACCAGCACCCCCAAACAGATCACCCTCCGCGCCACTTATTGGGAAGCTAGGGCTGCCGAAGCGGCTTTTCTGAAGCTCAGAAAGCTCGCCGTCGAATACTGGGACTTGCAGCATTTGGGAGAAAGCGCGCGACTCGCCGACGTGAGAACCGCGATCAATCGCATCCTGCCCGAAGTCAAGCTCCACGCGACCACGTTTGGCGTGCAGACGGGCGTCGGTGGTGCGACGGCGTCCGGGGCGGTTGATCCGCTGGATTCTATCGTCGAAGAAGATACTGGACGCCGCACAGTCAGCCGTCCGCGCATCCTCGACACCATCGACATGTATACCGGCGCCGCCCGGACTTTCAAAGCACTCGCCTTCAAGCGGCTCGTGCGGCCATGGAACTGGATCGTCGACATTCCGGCATTCGTGATTCGCATTCCGTTTCTGATCCTCGAGCGAGCCGGCTTCCCGACGTCGATCGAAGAGCACATCGCATCGAAGGTCGCCAAGGTGCTGGCCGTGATTGTGCTGATTGCGCTGGTTACTTACTTCGGGCTCATCCCCATCGTACGCGCAATCAGCGGAGTGTTGAAGTAATCCGGTGCCACGGACATTGAAGCCCGTAGATAATTCGACCTCATGCCTACGATCACCGCCCTCAACACCCATCCCTATCGCAAGGGACGCCTGCGTGTCGAGATTGATGGGACCTACGCGTTCGAACTCTCGCGCAAGGCAATCCTCGCGCATCATGTTGTCGAGAAGGAGCAACTGAGCGCTGAACGGCTGCACGAACTGCAGACTGTCGCCGCGCGTGAAGCGGCGATCTCGCTGTTGGCGCGGCGTGAACGCTCACGCGCCGAGCTGGTCACGGCGCTTGGGCGCAAAAGCTTTCCTAAACCGGTGATCGAGACAGTGCTGACGAAGCTGCAGGACGAGGGGATGCAGAGCGACACCCGTTTTGCCGAGTCGTGGGTCAACACCCGACGACGCATCGCCCCGCGCGGACGCGCCGCGCTCCGATACGAACTTCACCAAAAGGGCATTACCGAGACGGCGGTCAACCACGCGGTTGGGAAATTCTCACGCGATGAGGAACGCGAAGCGTTGCGCGAACTGATCGAATCCCGCCTGCAGCGCATGGCCGATCCCAAAGCCGACCAGGCAAAGATCAAGAACCGTTTGCTCGGCCTGCTGGCGCGGCGGGGCTTTGCCTACGACGACATCGCAGCAGTCTTGCGCGAGCATTTTCCCGATTGGGCATAGGCCGCGCCAGCGCGTGCAGCCCTACTCCGACGATTTCCCCTTGCGGCTGGCGGTGCTCAGTCCCCAAAAAAGTATCCCCAAGCCCGCCAACACCGCTCCCAATCCGACTGGCGATCCCCAACTCAGATCCATTCTCGCCTCCTTGTGATCACTGTCCGCATAAGTTTGAGCCGTCGCACGGCTACGTGTCAAGAACTCTCGGCAAAGGTCAAATCGCGGCCCGGTGCCGATCTTGCCCCGGGGGAGCATTCGGCGTTACTTGATCCACTGTATGGGGGCTGATGCGATGACCGCCGCCGAACTGCGCCAATCGTTCCTGTCGTTCTTCACCGAACGCGGCCATGCGACCATCGCGTCGTCGTCGTTGCTGATCAAAGGCGATCCCTCGCTATTGTTCACCAATGCCGGCATGAACCAGTTTAAGTCGGTCTTCATGGGACAGGAAAAGCGACCCTACACGACCGCCTGCTCCTCGCAAAAATGTTTCCGCGTCTCCGGCAAGCACAATGATCTGGAGAATGTCGGTCTCACCCCGCGCCACCACACTTTTTTCGAAATGCTCGGCAACTTCTCCTTCGGCGACTACTTCAAGGAAGAGGCGATTGCCTACGCGTGGGAATACCTGACCAGGACCCTTGGCCTCGATCACAAACGCCTGACCGCGACAGTCTACAAAGATGACAAAGATGCCGAAAAGTTGTGGCGCAAGATCGCGCCGCAATTGGGCGACCGCGTTCTGCGTTTCGGCGAGAAAGACAACTATTGGTCGATGGGCGACACCGGACCGTGCGGACCCTGCTCGGAGATTCACTACGACCTGGGCGAGCAGTTCGGCAAGGACGCGCGCGTCAATGACGACGGCGATCGCTTTTTGGAAATCTGGAATCTGGTCTTCATGCAGTTCGACCGTCAGCCCGACGGCGCGCTGAAAGAATTGCCCAAGCCCTCAGTCGACACCGGCATGGGACTGGAACGGCTCGCCGCGATCGTGCAGGGGAAGCTCTCCAACTACGAGTCCGATTTGTTCCAACCGCTCATCCAGGCATTCGCTAAAGACAGTCGCGTAGCGTACGATCGCGGACCGAAGGGCATCCCCCATCGCGTCTGCGCGGACCACTTGCGCGGTTTGGTCTTCACCATCGCCGACGGCGGCATGCCCGGCAACGAAGGCGCGGGATATGTGCTGCGTCGCATTCTGCGGCGCGCCGCCCGGCATGGCACGACGCTGGGATTTCATGGAGCGTTCCTGCACCGATTCGTCGAGAACGTGGTCGAAATAATGGGCGATGCGTATCCGGAACTGCGCCAACGTGGCGACCACGTCGCGCACGTCATCGAATCGGAGGAAAATCGCTTCGCCGAAACACTCGATGCCGGTCTGGCACGATTTGCCGAAGTCAGGAAGTTGGCGAGAAACGGTGTCATTCCCGGGGATGAGGCGTTCAAGCTCTATGACACATACGGTTTCCCGCTCGATCTGACCGAGGTCCTTGCGCGAGAGCGGGGATTGAGTGTCGACGGCGCTGGATTCGAAAAAGCCCTGACGGAACAACGCGCGCGCTCGCGCGCGCAGACCGGATTCAAAGATCACACCGGATCGATTGCGGCGAGTCTGGATTTGCAATCGGTGTTTGTGTACGGTGCAACATCGCTCCAATCGAAACTGTTGTGGGCCGACGAGCCCGGCACCGCATTGATGCTCGAACAGACGCCGTTTTATACCGAGGCTGGCGGCCAGGTCGATGACGTCGGCACGATCTCCGATAACGGCAACTTTGCTTTCCGGGTTGAACGCATGGAGAAAGCGGGCCGCGTCATCATCCATCATGGCCAAACTGAAAAAGGGATGGCGAAAGACTGGATCGGCAAGTCCGTGACAGCGGCAATCGATGCCCCGCGCCGTCGCATGATCCAGCGCAATCACACCGCCACGCATCTCCTGCACAGGGCATTGCAAACCGTGCTCGGTGTGCACGCCAAGCAGCAGGGTTCGCTGGTCGCACCGGATCGGCTGCGTTTCGACTTCGCGCACACCGGTCCCATGACAGCGGAGCAAATCGAAGAGGTCGAGCTGATCGTCAACCGCGAAGTGCTAAACAACACGCCGGTCGAACCGTACGAAACCGACCACAAGAAGGCCATCGCCGCCGGGGTGACCGCGCTCTTCGGTGAAAAGTATGGCGACCGCGTGCGCGTCGTCAAAATCGACGACTATTCTTCGGAACTGTGCGGCGGCACGCATGTCCGTTCCACCGGCGAGATCGGTTTGTTTCGCATCACCTCGGAAAATGGGGTCGCCGCCGGCATTCGCCGCATCGAAGCGATCACCGGTGAGGAAGCGTACGCATTCGACAGGGCCAACTGCGCCGCGGTGCAGCGCGCCGCCGTGATGCTGAAGACGTCACCAGACAAGGTGCTGGATCGACTCGAGTCGACCGTCGAGGAAGTGCGCAAGTTGCGCATCGAACTGGCGCAACTGCGACAAAAGCTCGCCTCCGGCGCGACCGAATCACTGCCGACAGAACGGCTCGAAGATCTCGACATGACTTTGATTTACCACCGGCTCGCGGACGGCTCAGCCGACGATGCGATCGCGATTGCCGATCAAGCCAAGACCCGCCCCGATGCTGCGGTCGCGATTGTCGCGACCGGATCGGGACACGTCGTGCTGACCGTCAGTGCGCCCGCCGTCAAACGCGGCATCGCCGCCGGTGAACTGTTGAAGGCAACGACGCAATTGCTCGGCGGCGGCGGCGGTGGACGTCCTGATTTTGCCAAGGGAAAGATCGTCCACGTCGAGAAGTGGGATGACGCAAAGCAGCAGTTTGTGGATGCGCTGCGCGCGATGGTGAAGAGATGACCCGCCCCATCCACCAGCATCTCCTCGATGCGCGCCAAAGCGGTCCCGGCTTTCTCTGGCTGATCGATCCCGACCGCATCGATCCAGCCCATCCCGATCCGCGCTGGTCGCAGGCGCACAACCTCGGCGTCGCCGCGTTTTTGGTCGGCAGTTCGCAGGAGTGCGACAGTTCGTTCGATCGCAATGTCGCATTGCTGCGTCATCACGCCCGCCTGCCGCTGATTCTGTTTCCCGGATCGGCCGCGCAAGTGTCGGCGTATGTCGATGCCGTGCTCTTTCTCACATTGTTGTCGGGGCGCAATCCCGATTTCCTCGTCGGCGAACAGGTCAAGGGCACGCCGTTGGTGCGCGATTATGGCATCGAGCCGATCCCGACCGGGTATCTCTTGATCGACACCGGCGCAGAAACATCGGTCGCGCGGCAGAGCCGTACACGGCCGCTGCCCGAGGACGATCCCGACACGATCCGTCATCACGCTCTGTGCGCGCAATACATGGGACAGGCGTTTGTCTATCTCGAAGCCGGGTCCGGAGCGCAACGGCCGATCGACCCATCGGTGATTGCCACGGTCAAACGCGAGATCGACATCCCGCTGATCGTCGGCGGCGGCATCCGCACCGTCGAGCAATGCGATGAAGCCGCGACATCCGGCGCCGACTTTGTCGTGGTCGGCACCGCGCTTGAAGAAAACCGTTCGGTCGATTTGTTGCGTGCGATGACCGACGCGGTGACACATGCCCGCCGGAGAGTCCACGCGTGAACGACCGTCCGATCACCAAATCATCGGCGCAACAGTCCGCGATGGCGGCAATGCGCGATACCGCGCAGACAACCGAACGACTACTCACCACCCAATTCGACTCGCTCTGGCAGGGATTCGAACTGTTGCGCGACACATTGCAACGCGGCAATCATGTCCATGTCTGCGGCAATGGCGGCTCGGCGGCCGATGCGCAACATTTCGTGACCGAGTTGGTCGTGCGTCTCGATGCGAATTCGAAACGCCGCCCGCTGCCCGCAACCTCGCTGGCCTCGGACCCGTCAATCCTGACCGCCGCCGGAAACGATTTCGGATTCGACCAAATCTTCGCGCGTCAGATCGAAGCGCGCGCCAAAAGCGGCGATCTGCTGGTGCTGATCTCGACCTCCGGCAACTCCCCCAATCTCCTCGCCGCCGCATCCGCTGCCCGGACCGCACTGTGCCACACACTCGCGCTGCTCGGCAAAGGCGGTGGCCAACTCGCGCCGCTGATCGACCGCGCCGTCATCATCCCCTCCGACAACACCCAGCGCATCCAGGAGGTGCATGCGCTCTGTTTGCATTTATGGTGCGAGTGGCTGGAGGGAGCGTTCTGACACACTTTGCCGCAGATGGATCTCCCATCACGCCCCCCGTGTAACAGCCGATAGAACAAGCAGATGGGGGACAAGTGTAGCGGGACACCCCCCTTGACTTCTGACCGAATTCCCGTTCCTTGAAGCGTTTGCAGGCCGACGGAGGACCCCCGACCATGGCTCAAGTCGACACCAAAGCACCCCGTGGCAAAGCGGCCCGGGCGCGCAAAGACGAGACGCTCCCCTTCTCGAAGACCAACTACCTGATCTTTCTGGCGGGTTTGGCGGCGATCATCTTCGGGTACGTGGACCTGGCGCGGGGCGGCATCACGATCGCCCCGATCCTGCTGGTCGTGGGCTACTGCGTGATTGTCCCGATTGCGATCCTGTACCGGGGACGCGACAGCGCCGATCAGCCGTCCCAGGATTCGGCATCGTAGCATCCGGCGCTTTGAGATCGATTGGGCGGTTAGCTCAGCTGGTCCAGAGCACCTGCCTTACAAGCAGGGGGTCACTGGTTCGACTCCAGTACCGCCCACCAAAAATCCGTTGGAATTCACCCCCCCTGATGACCCATATTGGGGCGGTTCTTGGAGGACTGACGCGGGGTCGTAGTTCACCTGTGGTGAGCTTGCCGAACCAGTTTGGTTAGAACGTCCCGTCCCGATTTCCGGACGGGAAGGTCGCGGGAGCCGGAGTCAGAACACAAACGCGGGGTCGTAGTTCACTTGTGGTGAGCTTGCCGAACCAGTTTGGTTAGAACGTCCCGTGCCGATTTCCGGACGGGAAGGTCGCGAGAGTCGCAGTCAGAACACAAACGCGGGGTCGTAGTTCACTTGTGGTGAGCTGGCCGAACCAGTTTGATTAGATCGTCCCGTCCCGATTTCCGGACGGGAAGGTCGCGAGAGCCGGAGTCAGAACAGAAACGCGGGGTCGTAGTTCAGTTTGGTTAGAACGCCTGCCTGTCACGCAGGAGGTCGCGAGTTCGAGTCTCGTCGACCCCGCCAGATTTGGATTGCTCCGGACGCTTCGCGGGAAGGTCGCCCCGAACCACTTCCGGGATTAACCCCGTCGCCGTACTCCCGCCACGGAAGACTCTACACGCTAATCCGGCACTCAGGCGCCCCGCCGCGGCCGTCTCTTGTTGCCCGGATGCGGCCCCACGCCGACCGTTGAGCCGGTTTCTCCGTTGCAAATCCGCTTGACATTGCCTTAACACTTTCGGTTAAGTATCGCCGCAGTACGTCTTCACCGGTCTTTTCCCCGGTCCCGTTGCAGTCGGGACCATGCTGTGACAACTGAATAGCCCTCAGGAGGCAGCCATGATGGGTTGTGTGCGAGTCGTGTTCGTGGCGGCGGCGGCGTGCGCCATGGCGACGCTCGACGAACCGGGGTAATGCACCCCGACGGTGATTTGTGCTCGGACACTCTCAACTATCGACTCTCGACTTTCAACTCTCTATCAGGAGTCTGGCAGCATGAAACGATGTAAACGCTTTCTCGCAGCGATTGGTTTCCTCCTCGCAACCGCGATTGTCCCACAGCTTCACGCCGCCGACAAACCCAATTCTTACGATCAGCCGGGCGCGACTATTCCCGAGCAGACCGGCCCGCCGGTCAGCGACTTTCTGACTCCCGACGGTCGCTTCGACTTGGAAGCGGCGAAATCGTCGGGTTACGAAGGTGCTCTGGAGCTGCAAGGCTTCAATTCAATGCTCGATCCGGTCACCGGCCAGCCGATCGCCGGGCAGCCCGGCGTGACATCGGCGCTCTCCGCCATGGGGGTGGATCGCACCGTCAATGCCCGACCAAGTGCGACCCCGGCCCCGGGTTTGTGGTGCACCGGAAACTTCGGCACCAACCTGATCCTCGTGGATCTGACGACAGGGCTTGCATCCGTCATAGGACCCAGTGGGATTTCGGGAACATGGGCCGCAGCTTTCACCCCGAATGGCACACTATGGACAATTACCAACGGCTTTAGCGCAAGCCTGTCACACTTGGCGCGCTTCGATCTTTCCACTGGAGCAGCTACGAATGTCGGATCTGGTCTCGGCACGAGTGATGTAATCCTACTAGAGGCGAGCAGTGCCGGAACTCTCTACGCAGCAGGGTTCAATGGTAAGTTTTACACTGTCGATACGATTACCGGCCAATTGACATTCGTTGGAAACTTGGGATTCCCTAACATCATGGATATGGCCTTCGATGGTACCGGTACCCTCTGGGCGGTGGGCAACGGGAGCAGACTGTACAAAGTCAACCCCGCAACTGGCGCGGGAACACTTCAGACAACGATTACCGGGACATCGGGGGAGGTGATGGGGCTGGCGGTAGACGCATTGGACAATTTCTACGTGACTCCATACGTCAGCGCTGCCTCACTTTACAGTTTGAACCCGGCTACAGGCGTTGCGACACTGATCGGAAGCGGATTGGGTGTTTCAGGTCCGCACGGCGGAGATGTATTTGTTAGCAGCTCCTGCGCCCTGACCATCTCCTGCCCCTCCGATGTCATCATCGAATGCGACGAATCGACGCTCCCCGCCAACACCGGCACGGCTTCATACACGGCCAGTGCTGGATGCGGGTCGGTGTCGCTGACGTATTCTGATGCCGAAGTGGCGGGAGCATGTCCGCAGGAGAAAACGATTACGCGCACCTGGACCGCGACGCCGACGAGCGGCAGCGCGGTCAGTTGCGACCAGATCATCACGGTCGAAGACAACACCGCGCCGGTCATTTCCTGTCCGGCGAACGTGAGTGTCGAATGTCCCGGATCGACCGCGCCGGCGAGCACCGGCACGGCGACCGCGACGGACAACTGCGATCTGTCGCCCACCATCACCTTCAGCGATCTGGTCCTGGGCGGCGGCTGCCCGCAGGAATACACGATCAACCGCACCTGGACAGCGACCGACGACTGCGGCAACGCCTCCGGATGTTTGCAGGTGATCACGGTGACCGACAACACCGCACCGTCATTTACAAGTTGTCCGGCGAACGCGAGCTACCAATGCGCCTCGCAGGTCCCGGCGGCGAGCACCGCCGGTGCTTCGGCGTCTGACGCCTGCGATCCATCGGTCGCGATCAGTGTGTCGCGTTCCAGCAACGGCGGCTCGGGTTGCGCGGCCAGCCCGCTGGTCTATACCGACACGTACACAGCCACCGACGATTGCGGCAATTCGTCGCAGTGCGTGCAGACGCACACGGTGATCGACAACACCGCGCCGGTGATCACCTGCCCGGCCAACGTGAGCGTCGAGTGTCCCGGATCGACCGCGCCCTCCATCACCGGTGTGGCGACGGCGACCGACAACTGCGATCCGTCGCCGACGATCACACACAGTGACTTGGTTCTTGGCGGCGGCTGCCCGCAGGAGTACACGATCAACCGCACTTGGACAGCGACCGACGACTGCGGCAACGCATCCGGTTGTTTGCAGGTGATCACCGTGACCGACAACACGGCGCCGTCATTTACGAATTGTCCGGCGGACTTTGCGGTCGAGTGCGAAGCTGATATTCCGCCGTGCAATCCGTCGGATGCTGCGGCGACCGACGCCTGCGGCAGTGTCACGATCACCTGCAGCGATGGCCCGCTGGTCGGCGGACCCTGCGGCGGGACCGTGACGCGGACATACACCGCTGACGACGGATGCGGGAATCAGGCAACCTGCACCCAGACCATTACCGTCGATGACAACACACCGCCGGTCTTCACACTCTGCCCGGCGGGATTTGCGGTCGAATGTCTGGCCGATGTTCCGCCGTGCGATCCCAATGATGCCACGGCGACCGACAACTGCGGCGTAGTCACGATAACATGCAGCGATGGCCCCTATGTCGGCGACGCCTGCAGCGGCACGATTACGCGCACCTACACCGCGACCGATCCCTGCGGCAATGTCGCCACCTGCGATCAGGTGATCACGATTGACGACAACACCGATCCGGTGTTCACACTGTGCCCGGCGGGCTTCACGGTTGACTGCTCCGACCAGGTGCCGCCGTGCAATCCCACGGATGCCACGGCCACGGACAACTGCGGCGTAGTGACCGTCACCTGTTCGGATGGTCCGCTAATCGGGGATGATTGCTCCGGCACCATCACACGGACGTATGTGGCGACCGATCCCTGCGGCAACATTGCCACCTGCGACCAGATCATCACGATCGAAGATAACACCGCGCCGACCATCACTTGCCCGGCCGACTTTGCGGTCGAGTGTCTGGCCGATGTCCCGGCGTGTGATCCGGCCGATGCCACGGCCTCCGACAATTGCGTTGGGGTCACAGTGACCTGCAGCGACGGCCCGTTGATCGGCGGCGAGTGCGGCGGGACGATTACCCGCACCTACACGGCGACCGATGATTGCGGCAATCAGGCAAGCTGCGACCAGATCATCACGGTCGACGACAACACCGCGCCGGTCTTCACCTTCTGTCCGGCGGACTTTGCAGTGGAATGCGAGGCGGACATTCCGCCGTGCAATCCCAACGATGCGACCGCGACCGACAACTGCAGTCCGGTGACCATCACCTGCGCCGATGGTCCGCTGGTTGGCGGCCCCTGCGGCGGGACGGTGACGCGGACATACACTGCGACCGACGACTGCGGCAATTCCAGCGAGTGCGACCAGATAATCACGGTCGAGGATCAGACTCCGCCAACGGTGACCTGCATGCTTGACATCGACGTGCAGCGCTTTGTCGATCTGCCGCCGTGCGATGTCCTCGATGCCACGGTCACCGACAACTGCGGTCCGGTGACAGTGGTCTGCGAGCGCTCCTCGGTCGGCGGTGTGGGATGCACCGATGTTTCGGTTCCGATCACCTACACGTACACGGCGACCGATGCCTGCGGGAATGAGGCGTTCTGCGAGCGCGTCGTCACGGTGCTGCGTCCCGACTGTCCCTTCTTCGTGGCGGCGGGGGATGTGTCATCGCCGGTGGATGTCGCGGTCGGCGGACGGTCAACCATTCCGATTCGTTTGGACTCCG
>DASWIS010000024.1 GCA_036397555.1 Candidatus Zixiibacteriota bacterium
CACGAGATTCCCGATTCTGACGTCACTCCGCGTACGCCGCAACATGTTTGTTCGCCGGCACACGGGGCCATTGAGTCACTTCGGGTGTGGGATGACGTCAATCAACTGATACGTGTCTCCTTCGATCACGAAGTAGAAACGCCAACCCCGGTTGACCCTCGCCTGCCAGATGCCTCGTTTGATGTCATACTTCTTGGCCCTGAGTGACGGGTGGCGAAGATTGCCCATCAAGAGCGTCAGGCGGCGCTCGATGGCGCGTCGAATTCCCGGCGGCGCTTCCTCGTAACTGCGTCGAAAACGCTCGGAGTAGACTAGTCGCATCTACTTGCGTCGGGTTCGGCGTGAGCCACGCAGAGATTGTGTTGCTTCCTTCGCTGTAGCGTAGGGTCCATGAACCCTGCCCTTATTGATGTCTTCGAGACCCTCTGCAAGGCGCTTCTCGATCAGTTCCTTGGGAGTCAGGATGAGCTTATCCCCCTTGAGCTCGACTTCGAGATAGTCCCCCGCGGTCAGATGGAGCTGGTCGTAGACCTTCTTGGGGATGACGATCTGCCTGCTGGTACCAATTTTGACTGCTGACACGTTGCTCCTCCGCTGCATTTCATCGTGAAACCATATTTCCATATAAACATACGCACAGCACACTTTGTGCATGGTGTTTTCTGATGACTGAATCTGCCCAGGCGAGGACGCCTGGGCTGCACATTGGCCGGAGTCGTAGGGCGGACCAAGCACGTCCTACAAAAGCCGCCCCCGCAGCATGTTGAGCGCCGCCTGGGCGGCACGGGCGCGGATGACTTCGCGATCGCCAAGAAGGTTGAAGCGTTTGGTGGAGACTGAGTCGCCCTTTATGGCAGTTGCCAGCCAAACAGTGCCGACCGGCTTGTCGGGGGTGCCGCCGTCGGGACCGGCGATCCCGGTCACCGCAATGCTGCAATCGGCGCCGCTGCGGGCGATCGCGCCTTTGGCCATGGCGGTCACGACTTCTTCGGACACTGCTCCGTGCTTGGCGATTAACTCAGGATTCACCCCGAGCATGTCGGTCTTGGCGCGGTTGTCGTAGGTCACATACCCGCCCCAGACATACGCCGACGATCCGGGGACATCGGTGAGCCGTTTGGCGATCAGGCCGCCGGTGCATGACTCGGCGAGCACGATTGTGAACCCGCGCTGCTGGAGCATCCGTCCGACGACCACTTCCAGCCCCACATCGTCTTCTGCATAGAGTGATTCGGCGACCAATGGACGCGCCGCATCGGTGAATCGCCGCAAAGTCGTTTCGGCATCGGGACCGTGCGTGGTGAATCGCAGTCGCACGCCCAATTCCGAGGGCAGGAACGCGACTTCGACCTCGGGATTGTCGGCCATGACACGGGAGAGCGTTTCATACAGCCGCGACTCGGGCCAGCCGACGGTCGACCAGGTGATCGTTTGTGAGCGGGTCTTGGCTTGCGCCGCGATGCGCGGGATGATCACATCGCGGACCATCGGCTCCATCTCGCGGGGCACACCGGGGACGGCCACAACGGTTGTCCTGCCTTCGGTCAGCACAATGCCCACCGCGGTGCCGTACTCGTTGGGGATAAACTCGGCATCATTGGGTAAAAGTGCCTGCGTGTCCAACAGCGGCGTGATCGTGCGGCCGAGTTTCTGATACCGCGCCTTGAGCGCTTCGAGAATCTCCGGATGAAAGATCAAGGGACGTTCGAAGACGTGCGACAATGCGTTCTTAGTCACGTCATCGTTGGTCGGCCCCAGGCCGCCGGACACGATCACCCAATCGGCGCGCTCGATGCACTCGCGCAATGTCGCGACGATAATCTCGTGTTGATCGGGAATCGATGTCTGCCGTGAGAGAGTCAGTCCCGCGCGCGAGAGTTCATCACCGATGAAGAGCGCGTTGCTATTGAGCGTGCGCCCGGCGAGCAGCTCAGAGCCGATGGTGAGCAGTTCGATAGTCATGCTGTGTCAAAACCACGCAGGCGTGAACAGGAAGAGCAGTCGGCAGGCGACATTGGTATACACCCCCGCCCCGATGTCGTCGGCTGTGACACCCCAGCCGCCGGTGAGCGATTCGAGGCGACGGCAGGGCCAGGGTTTGGCGACATCAAAGATGCGAAAGAGCACGAAGACCGGAATCATCATGTGCCAATGAGTCGGCAAACCGAGCAGGGCGACGAATGCGCCCGCCCATTCGTCGATGACGATGCGTCCGGAGTCGTGGCCGAACAACGGCTCGGCGCGCGCCGAGACCCAGACCGACAAGACGATCATCGCCACGGTCGAGACGATCATCAGAGCGTCATTGCCGGTGCGCAGGATCCCCCAGCCGACCAGCACCGCCGGGATCGAGCCCCAGCTTCCCGAATAGGGACGGATCATGCCGCTGCCCAGGCCGGTCGCCAGGAGCGCGACCATGGGATTGCGCGACCAGGGGCCGGGAGCGCTCTCCGACACCCGTGCAGGACTCTTCGTGACCTCGTGTGACACTAGTCCCTTTGTTGATCCGTTGGGGCACCCATTCGCTTCGCTCAGGACAAGCGGCGCGCCGTGCCCTTAATGCTGTGAGGGCACGACACGTCGTGCCCCTACAAAACCCTGCAAATCATCGTGCCGCATCCTACTTCAACACGCTCTTGACCAAGCTCAGATGACGCACGAAATAGTCGATGCCGGTGATGACCGTGACGAGCATCGTGATCGTAACCAGAATATCGAACACCAGCATCGTTCGAGTGCTCTCAAAGATCGTCCAGTGGTGTCCCAGGGGCACCAGCATCGCTTTCAAATAAACAAATAACAGGATCGCGCTGACGGTCACCATCTGCAACGCGGTTTTCAACCGCGCGCCGAACGAGGGTACGATCAGTATGCCACGATACGCCGCCAGCGAGCGAAAGCCGGTGATGAGAAACTCGCGGGCGATGATGACGATCACCATCCAGCCGCGCACGTACCCCAAACCGACCAGCGAGATCAGCGCGGTCGAGATGAGAATCTTGTCGGCCAACGGGTCCATGAACTTGCCGAATCCGGTAACCCGCCCGCTTTTGCGCGCCAGATAGCCGTCGCCCAAATCGGTCAGCGCCGCAACGACGAACACAATCAGCGATGCCAGCTTGGCACGGGTGTCGTCGATTAAGATCAGCGCCATGAAGACCGGCGCCAACGCGATGCGCAACAGCGTCAGTTTGTTGGGAAGGTTCATCGGCTCCGGCTCTGCCGCGGAAAGCTACGGTACCAGACGCCATCAACCCAAGTCAATCGAGGGGACGCTTGTCGGTTTCCTGTGGAACGTCTTGACAGTCGGGTCCCGTGCGGCCACACTCGCAGACAGATGAGCCGATCTCCGACGCCGCCGCCACGGTTTGATTGGTCCGCCGAACACGCGGGCCTGAAGCGCGAACTGTCCCGTTTTCGCTCACTGTTGGCGCGCTCGCTCCCGGCACGGGGAGCGTCGTCGCCATGGAAACGGCGCTTCGAGGAGCTGCGGCACCAGTGGGAACTGTTGGCGCAGCGCCTGGAGGGGCGTTGGGCGCGCGGTGCCGAATCGGAGATTGCGCTGGACGCCGAATTGGACGTGTCGCGACGCGAACGGCTGCAATTGCGGACGCTGGTTGAGCTGGACGAACGTTTCGATGCGGCGGAATCGGTTGAAGCGTGTCTGACGGAGACACTCCGCGCGCTGGCCCCTGTCATCGCCAACGACGGCGCGATGATGAACCTGCACGACATCGTCCCCGACGGGGGCCTGCGTGTGACCACCGCGCGTCCCGGGCGCCGGGCCTGGCCCCTGGCGTCGGATCTGGAATTGTGCGAGCATCTGCTGACGGGGGCGTCCGACGGGCGACGCATCGTCATCGAAGGGCGTCCAGTCGGTGCCGATGCGCGCGCGCACGGCCGCATGACGCATTGGCTGGCTGTGGGGATCGCGCATCGCGACAGCCACTACGGGTCGCTGGTCATGGGACGGCGCCTCGGCGCGCACCCCTTCGACGAAGATGAGATCGCCGTTGCCGAACGCATCGTTTCGCGGCTGGGACGTGCCCTGGCGTCGCGCGTCGGCGCCGGAGTGCGCGCGCTGCCCGGTATCGGCTTGCGGCCCGAGGGCTTCGATCACCTGCGGGGGGAATCGCCCGCGTTGCGGCAGGCGGTTGCACTGGCGGCACGGCTGGCGGCATCGGACGGGCCCGTTCTCTTCGAGGGGGAGATCGGCACCGGACGCGAAACGTTGGCGCGGGCGATTCATGCGCGTTCGGCCCGGGCCGGTAAACCGTTCGTGGTTCTGCGCGGCGCCGATCTGCCGCAACCGCATGTCGCGGAGCGACTCTTCGGTGTCCATCGGGTTGAACCCGATGGCACGCTCACGGATCGGCCGGGCGATCTGGAACTGGCCAAGGGCGGGTCGCTGTACATCGACGAACTGGCGGCGCTCGACAATGTGTTGCAGGTGCAACTGGTACGACTCCTCAACGAGCTGACATTCGAACGGGTCGGCGAACGCAAGGCCCGCCGCGCCGATATTCGCCTGATGCTGGCGACCACGCAGCATATCGAGGACGCGGTAACGCACGGCCGCATCCGCGAAGATCTCTTTTATCTCGTGCTGGCCGGTCGCATCGCGCTGCCGCCGTTGCGCGAACGCGCCGGCGACATCGTGGAACTGGCGCGACGATTTGCGATCGAGACGGGACATCGCGCGGGCAAGCGCATCGACGGGATCGACCAGGACACGGCAGCGCTGCTGCTGGCGGCCTCCTTTCCGGGAAACATCCGCCAACTGTCGCAGATCATCGAACGCGCGGTGTTCATGTCCGGCCGACCGTTGATCGGCGCCGGCGATCTGCCGGAAGACTTCGCCGCCGAGGTGATCGCGGCGCCCCTGGATACGTCGGACTGGATCGAACAGGCCGCGCAGGGTGTGCGCGCCTCGGTCGGCGCCGGGCGCGGCGGCGACTACGCGGCGTTTCGCCGCGTGCGCGCCTCGGTGCAGCGCGCGCTGTCGGCGGCGTTCGTCGCCTCGGTGCGCAAAGCGGTCGGACCGCAGCCGGCGCGCGCGGCACGGCACCTGGGCGTGCACCGCGCGCAATGGTGGCGTCTGATGCGCGACGCGGAGCCGGAATCGGCCGCGCCGGCACAGGGCGACGACGGCGAAGACAACAATGCACAAAAACAGTAACATCTTCGTTACTAACAGCGAAATGGCCGTTCCGCCGCTGCCCCCTATTGATTCTCCCGCCCGGCCGCCCCGCTAAGGTCAAATAGTAACACTTATGTTACAAACCAGCGTCTCGGATCACTTTTTTGCTGAAAAAAATCTTGCTGGTGTCCGATGACAGGATCATGCTGGTGGTGTCGCCCCAGTAAGTGGCGATGCGCCAACAAGATTGCCCGCTCCAGCCAAGGGGCATCGCTTGGCGGACTCCGTCATGAAGAATTCAGACCTCGGCACGGCCGACCAAATCTACCGCAGCGGGATCGAAGCGGCCCGTCAGGCCGACTCCAGAGAAGTCCCCGTTGCCACGACCGCGGCGGCCATGGTCGGAGCGGCACTGCGACGTTGGGCGGGGCCGGTCCAGGCCCTCTCCGGCGGGACGGTCTTTGAAGCAGCCGGCCGTCACGGGGTGATTGTGACATCCGCCCGGGAGCCGTTGCCACCCGACCCGACCGGGATCATGCAACGGCGCCAATGGATCAACGTGCATGTGATGAACTTCGGGTCGCGCACGCTGCATGTGCGCACGATCGGTGCGCCGCGGCCCGGACGTGAATGAGGCAATGATCTGAGGAGATCTTAGGCAACCAACCGACGGTACACTTCAGACCACCGCTAAGGAGGTGAAAGCCAGATGCCAGTGAAACGCAGAAAGACCGCGAAGAAGGCAACGACGCGTAAGCGTCGCACCACGAAGAAAGCCACCGGTCGCAAGACCGCGCGCAAGGGTACCCGTAAAACCGCGAAGAAGGCGACGACGCGCAAGCGCCGCACCGCCAAGAAGGCCACCGGCCGCAAGAGCACACGCAAGACCGCTCGCAAAGCCGGAGCACGCAAGGTCGCGCGTCGCAAAACCGCACGGAAAGCGAGTTCGCGTCGCAAACAGACCATGATGATGATGTAAGTCATCGCCCCGCGCTGCGGGGTTTTCGATCAGCCGGTCCCGTGGAGGATGCCGCGGGACCGGTTCTCTATTGCAGCCGACTTTCCCTGTGACACAAGCCGCAACGTACGCGTCCTGCGACAACGGGCACGGCCCGTCGTGCCCCCACAACCGATCGGCGCCTCCCCGGTCGAGTCTGTGATGTAGTCGTACGGCGTCGACTCTCGTATCTTCCACGACGCAACATCACAGGGAGGGGACTGATGACAAATCGGCACTTTCTTGGTCTGGTGGTCGCTGTACTGGCACTGCTTGTTTCCGCTGAAGTTCACGCCGACACCGTCCGTCCGGTCTCGACGTACTCGATTGTCGCGCGCGACTCGGCCACCGGCCAGATGGGGGTGGCGGTGCAGTCGCACTGGTTTTCGGTCGGGCCGATTGTCCCCTGGGCCGAGGCGGGCGTCGGCGCGGTCGCGACCCAATCGCTGGTCAGGATCGACTACGGTCCTGACGGGCTGGATCACTTGCGCGCCGGTGAAAGTGCGGCATTGGCGCTGACCGCGATGCTGGCCGCCGATTCGGGGCGCGAGGTCCGTCAGGTGGCGATCGTCGACGCCAACGGCAACGTCGCAGTGCACACCGGCAAACGGTGCATCGCCTATGCCGGGCACATTACTGGGCGCGGCTTTTCGGTGCAGGCCAATCTGATGGCCGACTCGATCGTCCCGACGGCAATGGCACAGGCATATCGCACGGCCACGGGCTCGCTTGCAGAACGGATGCTGGCCGCGCTGGAGGCGGCCGAAGCGGTCGGCGGCGACATTCGCGGACGGCAATCAGCGGCGATCCTCGTCGTGGATGGGAAACGTCACCCGCAACGCTGGCAGGGAAAGCTGATCGAGCTGCGCGTGGAGGACCATCCTACGCCACTGGTCGAATTGCGTCGCCTCTACGATCTGCAATTGGCCTACGATTGGATGAATCGCGGCGACGTCTACGCCGAACACAGCCAATGGGATTCGGCCGCGATCGCCTATGGCAGCGCTGAGAAACTGGCGCCGCAGATCGCCGAGATTCCCTTTTGGCACGCAGTCACGCTCACCGCCGCCGGACGCATCGAAGACGCGCTGCCGGTTTTCAGGCGCATATTCGCAAGCGAATCACGCTGGGTCGAGCTGCTGCCTCGCCTAATCCCGGCGGGATTGCTGCCGGTTGATTCGACGGCGCTGGAGCGGATTCTTAAGACGGCGGGGGAGTAGGTCGGGACATGGGGAAAGCCGCCATGCGGGTTACTGGAGTGAATGTCCGCAACGGGCGGCGCCGACGTCCAGATTCAAGGTCGCTGCACCGGGCGGGCATCGGGGCAGTCCGTCCAGGCGAATTCATTCAGCAGTGCGGCAATCTTCTCCGGCTGCGGGCCGGTCATTCGGTGCAATTCGCAGATGTAATCCGTGTAGGAGTCGCCGTCCCAGGTGCAGATGATGATCCGGCAGGGATCGAAGGCAATGAACTCACACACCATGAATGTCTGCTCGGTAATCGAGGACGTATCCATTGCCCGACTGAAGGTCACTCTGATTTCTGCCAGATCTGCCGGGACGTTGACTTCGCCCGTCCCAGGTTCACGATCAACGACCGTGGGACTCTCGCACGTGTAGAATTCCCAAGTGAAAGGGGATTCCAGGGTGTCACCGAATATCGATTGAATCGCGGTCGTCAATTCCACATACACCGTTTCGGTCGAGGCATAGAGCGAATCGGGTACAAAGATGACGCTGTTCGTCATTGTATCGAATTCGAATGTACCGGTAATGCCGCCGGAGATTGACCCAGTGGCCAGGAAAGTCGTGTCGTTTAAGGTGCTCGTGTCCATCGGCATGCTGAAGGACGCTGTAATGGTCTCGTCCGACAGCACTGCCACTGCGGAATCGCCGGGCCAGATTGAATCAACGACCGGTGGATCGGCATACACTACGGCGCGACCTAAGATGACAAGCATCACTGCCATTGCCCATGTCGCCAAGCCGCTAACAGGCCTGAGTGCCCTGAAACAGCATTCCTTGCTACGCATTTGTTCCTCCTTGAATGGGTGTGCTATGGGCAGGGAGTACAGAACGCCTGGGCGGGAACTCCGTTGCGAAACGCGACATCGACCAGTGCGATCACGTCAAACACGTTCGTAACGCCGTCGCAGTTTACGTCACTGCGAACGTATGGGCATTGAGGGAAGGGGTCCGTCATCGGCGCCGCAGACCGAAACGCCACATCGACTGCCGCGACAACATCGAACACGTTGGAGAGGCCGTCACAGCCAGGATCAGCGAAACAGTGACAATAGCAATCCTCGCCAGGCGGGATGCATTCTCCCGACTCTTCACAGTTGTAACATGTATCTCCTTGGAACACTCGGAAGATGATGGCGTGATTGACAGACGCAAACTCAGACGCGCGATTCTGATCAATATCTATAGTGTACCATCGAACGAGGCTTCCGAAGTCGTCAAATCCCCAGGCACAAGTGTGAATGAACTGTCCGGTCAACAAATCCCACTCCCACTGCCGCTCCATGGGGTAGAAGTGCATAACCAACTCCTCCAGACCATCACAGTCAGTGTCCGCTGCCCAGCACGGGTGAATACCGGTCGCACCGGTCTGCTCTTGGAACGTGTGGGCGACGACAAACTCGTTGTCATCGACCGCCTCCAACAGTTGGTAGCGAAACCCGAGTTGGCTGGAGGAGTGCCCGAGCAGGGCGTATAGCTTCCCGTCCGGTTTAGGACGACAAGCTACCGCAGTGGCGTTGCCCCCCCAGGCCGTGTCGGTGATGACCCCTATGTACGAGAGTCCCGTGGCCTGCCACTCGAGGAGGCTGTAACCAAAAATGTTATTTCCCGATATGAATTCGACCCTCCCATCCTCGTCGAAGTCCCCAACGGCAGGGTACCCGGCCGCGCTGTTCGGTACCGGTATATCAGACGTCGTGACGAATGTGCCCAGTGAAGTGTCATAGTCAATTATCACGGCCCTTCCAACGCCAAAGCTGTGTGGATTGACATAGATTTCAGAGTACAGGTCCCCGTCGATCTCTGTCAGCACCGGGTTCATTTCGATATTGAATCCTGGCCACCGCCAACTCGCTCGCAGAGTCCAGTCGGGACCCGAATGTATCAGGAGCTTGTCGCCCCACTGTGAGACAAGCTCGACGCTTCCATCCAGATCGAGGTCCGCGGCGATCAGGGGGACCGCTGAGTCGATGGGGACATCTACCTCTGTGTGCGTGACCAGTGAGTCGATGTCGTGGCGGGCGATGCCACCGAGCTTGCGGATGTAGAGTTCCCAGACCTTCCGGGTGGAATCGAAATGAGGTGCAATCCTCTCCAATGTCACGGGAAAGTCGAGAATCGACGGGCAGCTCGCAGAAGTTCCGGCGGGAGTCGTTCGCACAGTGTGTGGGAAGTTCTGAATGCGTATTGGAGAATCTTGAATGGCGCACCAGTCTGGAACTATCCCGCCTTGGCAATGGGTCGGGTCACACAACGGAGTCGACCGCAAGGAAGAGATTGTCCTCACGCGCTCATCTTCTGTGCGGGCGCTCGCTCCTGATCTCGCTGATGATCCAACAGACCGACCGTTAAGGTATGCGAGCAGCGCAACCGTGAGAATCGCTGCCCACAAGCCATTGGAGTGCGAAACCTGAGGATAGTCATTCCCCGTCAACCCTATCGTGTCGGTCCGAGACGACTTCAATTACGACTCCTGGCTGTGAGGGACTCCAACCCAATATATCGGCTGATTGCGCCTATCCAAGCGGAAACCAGCCCGGGGACCATAGTCTGACAATACCTGACAATTCGGCATGGGCTGAGCACGGGCGCGGCCACATGCAGAATCCCGCCGCGCGCGGAGACTCAGAGCAGCGCGGCGGGTCCGATCGACAGGAGATTCGTTGCTGTCCTTACCGTCCCAGCAGCGCTTCCGCCTCGACGACCGCATTCATTTCGTCCATGAGGATATGGGTGAGCGCGTGGACGAAGACGGTGTTGCCTTTGACCAGCGGCAGAATCTTACGGTACGAATCCGCGGCGGCGCGTTCGGTCTTCAGGGCTTCTTCGAGCATCGTGCGGGTGTCCGTCGTGTGGACGATCGGCGCGGGATCGCGCGTCGTGACCGCTTCGCCCCCCAACTGACCGATGATGTCGCGCACTTTGGCGGCATGGTCGAATGACTCGGTCGCTTCCTCTTCGAAGTGGCTCTTGAGCGTCAGGGAATCCAATCCCTTCAGGTAAACGGCGTAGTGCGCGTACATCGCCTGCGCGCGCAGCTCCCAGCCGAGCGCTTTGTTGAGCTTGGTGATCACCTGTTTCTTACCGGCTGATGACGGGGGCATCGGAGTCTCCTCACTGCGAATCGTGGTTTGCCTGTAAAGGCGGTCCGCCACACGTGGTCTGAAAGGTCTATCGCATTGACCGCCAACGGATAGTGCCGCGGGCGATCCGGTCCTTATGGTACCTCCGTCCCGCGCTCAAAGCAACGGGGTGCGTCATGAGTCCTCGTGCGTCGGGTCGTTCCGGTGGCGGGGCGACGTTCCACACGTTGACAAAACTCCAAATCACGCTTACATTTGCAGGGCATTTATGGTCGGGGCGGTCCGGCTCCTCCTCACCACAAGTGGGCCAACCTGCAGTGCGCGTACTTTACATCAGTAACGGTATTCCCGTTCCGGACGAGAGGTCCATCATGGCGGTCTGTCCCCGATTGTTGTTGTGTGGTCTTGTTGTAGTCATCTTTGCCATTCCCGCCAATGCTGAAGTGGGGCCGTGCGACACATTGCCGCCGCGCACGGTCATCGCCTTCGACAGTATCGCGTCGTTTACCGGCTATACCGAGGGGAACGACTGCTGGGGCTGGGTGTCGCCGGGCGGCATCGAGTATGCCATCTATGGTGCGCGCGGCGGGCTGGCGTTCATCAATCTGAATACGATGCAGGAAGACGACTTTGTCTCCGGCCCCAACTGCATCTGGCGCGACATCAAGTCGTACCGCAACTATTGCTACGAAGTCACCGAGTGCGGCCCGGGGCTGAAGATCATCGACATGAGCTTTCTGCCCGACAGCGTGCACGTGGTCGGGACCTTCACCGGCGGTTCGACCCGTTCGCACAATCTCACCATCGACACGGCGAAGGGATACGCGTACCTCGTGCGTCAGAACTATTCGGGCTTCCGGGTGATCTCGCTGGCCAACCCCGAATCGCCCGCCGAATTGCCCGGGGTCAACACCGGCGATGCGCACGATGTCTATGCGCGCAACGATACGGTCTGGGCGGCCGAAGGATGGGATTCGCAGTTTTCGATCTGGGACATGAGCAACAAGTCGTCGCCGCAGATGCTGGCATTGGTCACTGTTCCGGGGCAGGGCTACCTGCACAACATCTGGCCGATGGACTACATGCCGTACGTGGTCACAACCGAGGAAACCGCCGGACACACGATCAAAATCTGGAACACCGCCGACCTGCAAGACATCTCGCTGGTCGCGCAATATCTCGCGCCGTCCGGACTGGCGCACAACGCGCACATCGTCGGCAAGTACCTCTTTCTCTCGCACTATGAGTCGGGCGTCGTCGTCGTCGATCTGACATTCCCGGAGTGCCCGGTGGAAATGGCGCGTTTCGACACATACCCCGATCGCGAGTTATCGGGCTACAACGGCTGCTGGGGAGTCTATCCGCACGCGGGCACCAATCGCATCTACGCCTCGAACATCGAAGGCAACATCATGATCTTCGAGACCGACATTCGTGTGGTCGGATTCGGCGGCGGTCCTCTGGTCGGCGCAGCGCCTTTGAGTTCGTCTTTTCTCAGCTATGCGCAGGGCGATATTGTCAGCCAGACGTGGGATTTCGGCGATGGTGCCTTCGGTAACGGCACCGTGGGGGCACACGCGTACGGGCCGGGGATCTATGACGTCGCCTTGGATGTGACGTTTCCGGAGAGCACGACCACGATCGGATACGCTCATTATGTCACGGCGCTGGCGGAATCGCTCACGGTCGAAGATGTCGCGTTGATGCCGGGCCAGGCCGGGTACTGGGAGGCCGGGCTCATCAATCACGTGCCGATTCTGGAAACGACGATACCGGTCTCGATGAGCGGTGTGCCGTCGCAGGCGGTGTTTGACTCCGTCAGCCGAGCGGGGACACGCACGGAGTACTTTGAAGTTGTGACGATTCCCTATGACAACCACGCGGGCGGGCAGGTGTATGTCCGTCTTATCGCCGATGGCGGGGGCGGTTCACCGCCCTTGGCGCCCGGAACCGGTCCGATTTTGAGGGTGTACTATCATCTGCTGCCGACGGCTTCGCCGGGGTCGGTGCTGACTCTGTCGACGGACGATTTCAGCGGTCCGGTCGGTGGTGGGATTCAACTGGATGCGAAAACGACGACCGCCGCGTTTGTTCCATCGCCCGACGGGGGCACGCTGACCGTGCTGACGCCGCCGTGCGAGTGTCCCTGCTACGGCGACCCCTCATGCAACGGCGTCGTCGATGTGTTCGACGTTGTCGAAACAGTCGATGTGGCGTTTCGCGCGGAATCGCCGCCGTTCGACTTCGGCTGTCCGTCCGCGCGCACCGATGCCGATTGTGACGGTCTGACGAACGTGTTCGATGTGGTCGCCATGGTCGACGTCGCGTTCCGCAGTGGCGATCCGCAAACGACGTTTTGCGATCCTTGTGAACTATAGACGATGTTGGACCCTGCCGACGGACTGTCGGTGATGAGAGAGGCAGTAATGCCCCGACGTTTCTTGATCCGGATGTTGTTTCTGACGATTCTGTCACCCCTGTTGTGGATGCCGACTTCGTCTGCCGTGGCGATCGATTGCGACACGCTCCCGCCGCGTCCCGTTATCCAGTTTGACAGCATTGCCTCGTTCAATTACGGCGGCGGCAACGATTGCTGGGGGTGGGTCGCACCGGACGGCACCGAGTACGCGATCTATGGTGCGAGCAACGGTTTGGCATTCATCAACGTGACCACGTTAACTCAGGCCGATTTCGTGACCGGGACATCGTGCACGTGGCGGGACATCAAGACCTACCGTCACTATTGTTACGAGGTCAGTGAGTGCGGCACAGGGTTGAAGATCATCGACATGAGCTTCTTGCCCGACAGCGTGCGCGTCGTGACCACATTCAGCCCGGGTGTCAGTTGCCACAACCTCAACATCGACACGGCGAGAGGATTTGCCTATCTGGTGAGGCCGGGATACAACGGTTTTCGCGTAATCTCACTCGCCAATCCCGAATCCCCGGCGGAGTTTTCCGGGGTCGGCACGTTCGACATGCACGACATGTACGCGCGCAACGACACGGTCTGGGCGGCAGAGGGCAACGGTCACTCGTTTTCGATTTGGGACATGACCAACAAGTCGCAACCGACGCAGATCGGCTTCGCCCTCATTCCGGGGAACGGATATGTCCACAACATCTGGCCCACGGCCGATGGACGGTATGTCGCAACCACCGAGGAGACTGCCTTCAGGACCGTCAAGATCTGGAATACCGAGAATCTGGGAAACATCAGTCTGGTTGCCGAGTATCTGGCGCCGAGCAACCTCGCGCACAACGCCCACATCGACGGGAACTACCTGTTCATTTCGCATTACCAATCGGGCGTTGCCGTCGTCGATATCCGCTATCCCGAATGCCCCGCCGAAGTGGCCCGCTTCGATACCTACAAACCCGGAGAGTCGCCGGGGTTTCAGGGCTGCTGGGGTGTTTATCCGCACGCCGGTACCGGGCACATTTACGCCTCAACCATCGAGGGCAATCTGATGGTCTTCGAAACCGACATCCAAAACGTCAACTTCGCGGCGACGCCGACCATCGGCTCCGCGCCGTTGAGCGTCGATTTCACCAATCTGTCGGCAGGAACGATTCTGTCCCAGGTGTGGGACTTCGGCGACGGCGATACCTCCACCGCGTCATCTCCCACACACGTGTATCAGGCGGGCGTGTACAGTGTCCAACTGGAGATCGAGACCACAACCGGCAGCGGCCAGACGATCAAGCCAGATTTCGTGACCGCGCTGGCGGAGACAACCGTAATCGGCGATGTGTCGGGGCAGCCGACCACGCAGGTGGCCTGGGATATCGATTTGACCAATCACGTTCCCATCACCGAGTTGATCATTCCGGTCAAAGTTTCTCAGGTCCCGACGTGGGCCACGCTCGATTCGTTGTCCCGGGTCGGGACGCGCACCGCGTATTTCGAACAACAGCAGAATCTGTTCAACAACAAATTCTTCGGTGAAATGGTAGTCCGGCTCAATGCCAACAACGGCGGCGGCGCGCCGCCCCTGCCGGCGGGATCGGGGACGGTGTTGCGTGTCTGGATGACGCTGAAGTCGGTCGCCCCTGCGGGAGAAACCATTACACTGTCGAACGACGACACGCTGAGCGGGCTGACCCTCACGGGCGAGACGTTCACGACAACGTTTGCGCCCGTTGCCGATGCCGGGATCCTGACGATTTTGACGCCGCCGTGCGACTGCCCCTGCCACGCAGACCCTGTCTGCGACGCCATTTCCGATGTGTTCGACGTTGTCGCCGCCGTTGACGTCGCCTTCCGCGCGAGTCCGGGAGTGTTCGATCCGGCCTGCCCGAATGAACGGACCGATGTCACCTGCGATGGCCTCACCAATGTTTTTGATGTCATCCGATTTGTGGACGTCGCGTTTCGCAGCGTTGACCCGGCGACGGCGTTTTGCGATCCCTGTCTGCCATGAGCGACTTGTCTCGCACGCAGCAAAAGGAAACGTAAGGCTTCATTCTGCGCGACGGCCGCTTATCCGTCGCAGGGGACATTTACCCGCGTGAAATGAAACGGCGTCGACCGGAACGGTCGACGCCGCTGTTGCATTCCGGAGAGTCGTGCCGGGGGTATCAGTTGACTGTTTTCCAATTATCGAACAGCGCTTGCGAGCATGGCTGACGGCAGGGGATGAACTCGTCACGCTCCAGTGCGTACCCCCAGATGTTCAGCATGGTTGAGTCCAGCGACACGATCCCGTCGCGCGTGACCTCCTCCGGAGGCGGTGCAAACTCCGCCAGTTGATCGAAGATGCGGCTGCGCGCCTCGGGTCCGACTTCGGAGAGGAGTCGCCAGAGTGTAAACGCTTCGCAGGTTCCGGCATCGGCCAGCAGCGTATCGAGAATTGGTGCGGCATTGCCGGCATAATCGTATTTTGACAGGATCTCGCGGAATTCATCCGACGCGCCCGCCCACAATGGTGTGCCGGGGCCGTCTTGTGGGCGCGTTTCACACAACGCACCGGCGGGGACGACGACTGCGCGTCCCTTCCATTCGAGCGCGACCTCGCCGAATTCCACGCACACGTAGCCGCGACCGGTCGAATCGACGCTGAGCGTGTAGACGCATCCCAGATCGACGGCGACCGCTGAGGGCGTCTCCACGAAGAACAAACGCGGCGGCGCCCAGATCGACGCGTGCAGGGTCCCGTGGGCCAGTTGCAGTCGATGTTCCTTCGGGCCGATGTTCACCACGCGCAGACGCGAGTTCGGCTCCAGCCGCACCTTGCCGATGTCGCCGATCTCGATTAAGGCAACCGATTCCTCCATTGTCTCCAACCATTCTCCCTGACGGATGGCGGAGTGTCCGCTGACCTGCGTGAATCCTTCCCCCGCGTTCCCGGTCAGGCGTTGCACGGAGTAGTTTGCGCCCGGCCGGGACTGGCCGGCGATCCAGATCACCAATGCCGCGGCTGCCGCCAGCGGCAGGATGATCCACACCGGTGCTGAACGCCGGGGTACTGGTCGTGTCTTCGGCGTGTAACGAAAGCGGCCCAGCAACACTTCCAGTCGTTTGATATCGGGATCGGGCTGCCCCGACTTGTCCCACAAATAGTCGTTATGCTCGTTCATGGTTCACACCCAGTTTCTCGCGCAGGAGTTGCAACCCGCGGTGAAGATTGACGCGCACCGAACCGTGCGACATCCCGGTGCGCTCGGCGATCTCCGGACCGGTCAGCCCTTCGACCAGGCGGAGTGCCAGGGGTTCGCGATACGCTTCCGGCAGCGCCCGCAGGAGCGCCAAAACCCGCACTGCTTCGTGCGCGTCGGTCGAATTGTGATCGACGACCACGTCCATATCGAGTTCGTCAGTTTCGCGTCGTTTGCGATGATGATCATTGGCGCGGTTGCGCGCGATCGACAGGAGCCAGCCTCCGAACGATGCGTGGTCGCGCAGATCGCCCAGGCGGCGCATCGCACTCAAGAACACCTCCTGCATCAAATCTTCGGCGTCCGCGCGCTGCACGCGGGCCAACAGAACGCCATGGACCATCGAGGCGTAGCGTTCATACAACCGGCCGAACGCGTCACGGTCACCGGCCGCGGCGGCTGCCACCAACGCCGATTCGTCGACTGCGATGCGAACGCGCGCCTCTGCCATTCGTCGAAGGTGTCTGACCCTAAACGCGAAATCAACGGCGTTCGCCGGCATCGATTCCGCCATAGCGGGCACGCAACCCCTCCAGGGATGTTCGACCGTCGCCGAAGACTGCGACAATGTTGCGGGCCAACGGCGTGTTGTCTTCCGTGCCCTCGATCGCACAGCGCAAGTGATCCGTGAATCGGCTCTCACGCGGGTACGCGGTGACCACGGCGCAGGCGAAGTGAAACTGCGGATCCTCGCCCAGCAAGGGCTCCGCCCGACGCAGCAGGTCGTAGCCGCTCACGTTTTGCAGTGACGGCAGGGCGGGCGCGCCACCGAGCCAATCCGGCAGTCCGGGCGACCGGCCACCCAGTTGTTCGCACGTCGCCAGAAGATAGCCGACGTCGAACTGCAGCAGGGCGTGAGCGCGATTGTCAGCTCCCTCGCGCAGTTGACGCGCCAACAACTGCATCAACAGGGCAGCGCCGACACCGTCGGTCTTCTTCGCGTAGATCGACGCCCGTCGCAGCGTTTCCATGCGGACAAGGATCGGAGCGCTGGGGGACAATACATCGAGCGTTTGAACGACAATCTCCTCCGCGGACAGTCCGGACTGAATGTCCGACCAGGATTCTTCGCCGAACGGGATCGTTTGGGCATCGCCCAGATCGAATCGGTGGCACAACAGCGGCGGTCCGGCGAACGCGGACAGCGCCCCGAAAACGACGATGGCAACCGTGGTGATGGCGGTCGTGGCATTACCGTGTCGGCGTGTCATTGTCCCTCCCTTGGTCTGTGCTACGTCAATCGGACTAATCACTGCCTGCATCGAAAGGACGCGGAATCGAAGATTACTGTTAACCATTGATATCCGGGCAGCGTCTAAGAGATCAGACGATCGATCAGCAACTCGGCGTAAGTCACAAGGGACGAGGAGGATCGGATGTTCAATCTCAGATTGTGGGCCACTCTATCAATGCTCGTTATGGCAGTGCCAACCGGGGTTGGCTCCATTGAAGCCCTTGCGGCGACGCCGGATGCCGATGCGTGGGTCTGCCCGCCCTGTCGAGGCGATTGCGACACGCTGCATTTTTCTGAGGCGGGGAATTGCTCCGGATGCGGAATGCCGCTGATCCGTCTGCGCGACATTCTGCAGGTGGCGTTGGTCCTGTGGGATGGCGCCGAACTGCTCGATTTTGCCGGACCAGGGGAGGTTTTCTCCGCGGCCGGGTCATTTGCGGCAGAGGAGGGGCGCTCGACGCGTGTGTATACCGTTGCCTCAAAGCCGGGGAACGTGGTGAGCCAGGGCTTTGTCACCATCATCCCCGAGTACACCATCGCCGACTGCCCCGATCCCGATATCATCGTTTTGCCCGGCGGCGGCGTTCGCAATGCCACCGATGACACGGCGATGATGCGTTGGATCACGCAAGTCGTCTCCACCGCCGATTACGCCATGTCGGTCTGCACCGGAGCGTTCGTTCTTGGGAAAGCCGGCGCTCTCGACGGTCTGCATGCGACCACATGGTATGGCGCAATCGACGATTTCCGGCGCGCGTTCCCCAATACCACCGTGCGCGATAGCGTCCGTTTTGTCGACAACGGACGCATCATCACGACCGAGGGGGTCTCTGCGGGAATCGATGGAGCGTTGCACCTGGTGGCGCGCATTTTCGGCGACGAAGTCGCAGTACTCACGGCGCGATACATGCAATATGATCGCTGGGATCCGGAGGCCGGATTGGTGCGAGTTGCGCCGGGGAATTAGCCGCCGACGGCGATCATGGTCGGACGGCCGAGAAACGACGGATCTTCGAGGCGGTGCGCCGGCGCTTTCGTGCGCCAGTAGCCGGCGAGGGAGTCCCGCATCTCGTCGTTATCGGCGCCGCCGCGCAGCATCGCACGCAAGTCCAGTAACGTTTCCGAAAACAGACAGTTCGCAACGCGGCCGTCAGCCGTGATGCGAATGCGCGTGCAATCGGCGCAAAACTTGTGTGTCATGGTGGAAATGAAGCCGATGCGGCCGGGGCGGTCGGGCAGCGTCCACAGCTTGGCGGGCGCGGCCGAATCGCCGTTGTCGATCGGACGCAACCGCGGGCCGAAATGGTCGCGGAGTTCACGCTCCGGCACCAGCATGTCGCGTGAGTAAGCAACCTCGGCGGTCGGCATAAACTCGATAAAGCGCACGTCGACCTTGGGATGAAAGCAGAGGCCGGCGAGATCGTCGATTTCATCGTCGTTGATCCCACGCATGACGACCGTGTTGATCTTCACGCGTCGGATCCGCGGGTGCTCCAGGCTGGCGTCGATGGCGGCGCGCACACGGTCCAGGCCGTGACGGCGCGTAATTTGCACGAAGCGCTCCTCGCGCAGCGTGTCGCAACTGATGTTGACGGTGTCCAGCCCGGCAGCAATCAAGGCATCGAGATTCTCTTCCAACAGGTACGCATTGGTGGACAGCGCGATGGTTCTGATGCCGGGCATATGTCCAATCCGCGCCATGAGCATCGCCAGTCCCGGACGCAACAGCGGCTCACCTCCGGTGAAGCGCACCTTCCGCACACCCAGTGGCGCCAGGATTGCCACCAACCGAACGATCTCGTCATCGGAGAGTGCGTTGGGACTGATGCGTCCGGGTTCGTCGTTCTCAGGGGCGCAATAGAGGCAGCGGAAGTTGCACCGCGCCGTGACCGATATGCGCAGGTAACGCGGACGGCGCCCGAAACGGTCGACGCAATCGACCGTTCCCATTCGGGATTTGAGGGTTGCCGACAGCATCGCGGACCACATACACAAAACCGACCGTCATGGCGAATCGTTGCCGATGTCGATCGGTCGCAAACGGTGGATAATCTCCTTTGCCAAACACGGGCAGGCCGGGCGGTTACCCCCCCGACCGTCGAGTCCCCGTCGCCCCGACTTTATGGCGGGGTCGGGCGGGGTTCGGAGTTGTCACTATAGTATACGCGCCGAATGGCGATCTGGCAAATGACTCAAATGATAGTCAACTCAACCGCTGCGTCGTCCCTTGGGAACCGGCACCAGCATCGAGACGCCGCTGCGGTAAACGCGGTATTGTTCGCCGAAGACGCTGATTAAGTCCCGTTCCTCCAATTGGATCGCGACCAGGATGTATCCGGTGGTCATGATGGAAAAAAGCAGGTGCCCCATCGTCATGTGCGGGGTCGCACAAAACCCCAGCAGAAATCCCATGTAGATCGGATGGCGCACGAACTTGTAGAAGCCCGGCGTCGCAAATACCGGCGGCTGGAATTCGTGTCCTTTGAAATAAATCCAAACCTGCTTGAGCCCGAACAACTCAAAATGGTCAATTAGAAATGTAGCGATCAAGAGAATCGCCCAGCCCATCCAGAAGACGACATGCAGCGCCGTGATCCAGAACGGGCTTTCGATCTCCCAAACGGTCTCCGGCAGCGGCTGCCAAAAACGCACGATGAGCCACAGGCAAATGCTGGCGGCCAGCACATAGGTGCTGCGTTCGATCGGGCGGGGAATCAGTTTCAGCCACATCCGCTTGAAGCCATGCCGCGCCATCACGCTGTGTTGGATCGCAAACAGCGACAAAAGCCCGGCATCGATCAGCATGTGCCTGAGCCATGGGACCATGGTGGCCTGCGTGTCGTCCATCGTCCACACAAACCAGATGGCACTGAGGAAGACATAGAGGAAAAAGACATAACACAGAGCACCGTATCCCAATGCCAGTATGCGTCCCACCGAACGCCTCCTTGTGTGTTATCGATTCCTTGTCATGCGTGCGACGCGATGTCACGCGATTCCCCGATCCAAAAAAATCCGATCGCACAGATACTGTCAAGCGGGAATGGACGCTCAGGGCCGCAACAGTTCCAGCGGCGCGTAGCGCACCATGATTGTCTTGGTGAATCCGGCACGGAAGGAAATCTGACAAGTGGTGCCGTCGCCGGATCCGTGAATCGAGAGGATTTCCCCTTCACCGAATTGCGGGTGCCGGATGATGGATCCGGCTTGCAGCGCCTCGGCGATGCCGGTCCGCGGCACCGCGACCGTCGAGCCGATGCGCGCGACTGTGCGTCCTTGCTTCTGAGTCTGCATGAATCCGGTGCGCCAGGATCGTCCGGGGGCATTGTATCCCAGGCCGGTGCCGTCCAGCTCGATGTCGGGAATCAGATTCTCGATGTCGAGATGGTCGCGCGGAATTTCCTCGATGAAGCGTGATTTGATCGAGATCATCGACCCGAAACGACGTCGGGTGCGAGCGTAGGTCAGGGTCAGCCGCTCCTTCGCGCGCGTCGCGGCAACATAGAACAAGCGGCGCTCTTCCTCGAGCGTTTCCGGCTTTTCCATCGAGCGCGACAACGGAAAGAGTCCCTCCTCCAAGCCGGTGATGAAGACGACCGGAAACTCCAGTCCTTTGGCGGCGTGGATGGTCATCAAGGTCACCGCGTCCTGTTGGGATTGGTAAGTGTCGATGTCGGTGACCAGCGCCGCATTTTCGAGGAAACCGGACAACGACGGCGCATCCTCGGTCTGTTCGTATTCGGCCATGGCGGCGAAGAGTTCGTCGACGTTTTCCTCACGCGTGGTTGCGATGACGGGATCATCCTCGCGCCAGGCGTCCTTCAGTTGCACCGTGTCGACCAGGTAGCGGCACCACTCAGCCAGCCCCATGCGCGTTCGGGCCTCTTTGATGTCGTCGAGGGCGGTAACAAACCGCCCGATCGCGGTCGCGGCGCGCGCACCGACACATTCGCGCACCGCGTCGGAATCGGCCAGCACATCGAGCCAACGGCGCGCGCTGCGGCGGCGCAGGGCATCGAGCTTATCGATCGTCGCCTCACCGATGCCGCGGCGCGGCTTGTTGAGGATCCGTTCGAGCGCCACGCCGTCATTGCCGTTGATGGTTAAGTGCGCGTACGCGAGCACGTCTTTGACCTCGGCGCGCTGATAGAACTTCGTGCCGCCGACCAGCACATACGGCATCGTGTAACGGCGCAACGCTTCCTCGAACGTGCGCGACTGGGCATTGGTGCGGTAGAGCACGACACACTCACCGCCGCTGACGTTGTCGCGGTCGCACAGCAGACGGATCCGTCCGATGACCATCTCGGCCTCGGTGCGGTCGTCGGGTGTCATGATGAGCGTGATCTTGTCACCTGGCCCTTTGTCGGTCCAGAGTTTCTTGGGGTGACGGTTGATGTTGGCCGAGACGACCGCGTGGGCGGCCTCGAGGATATTCGGGCGCGAACGGTAATTCTGCTCCAGACGAATCGTCTGCGACTGCGGGAACCGTGATGTAAAATCGAGGATATTCCTGATATCGGCGCCGCGCCAGGCGTAGATCGATTGGTCGTCGTCACCGACGACACAAATGTTGTTTTGCGGCGCCGCCAGCAATTCGATCAGCCGCGCCTGCGCCGCATTGGTGTCCTGATACTCATCAACCAGCACATACGAAAACCGCATCTGCCAGCGCTCACGGGCACGCGCAACGTGCGTCAGGACGTCGACTGCGCGCAGTATCAGATCATCGAAGTCGACCGCGCCGGCATCGTCGAGTTGCTGCTGGTATTGTCGATAGATTTCGGCGATGCGGCGGTCGTAGTCATCCTTGGCGAGATTGGCGAAGGCGGCCGGGTCGCGCAATTGGTCTTTCGCGCCGGAGATTGCGCTCCCGACCGAGCCGGGCGTGAAGGTCCGCGACGGAAGATTGAGATTGGCGATCACCCGCTTGAGCAAGCTGGAGCGGTCACCGTCGTCGTATATGGAAAAATCGCGCGGCAGACGCGCCGCTTCATGCTCGAGTCGCAGAAAGCGGGCGCAGAACGAATGAAAGGTCGACACCCACATCGAATCGGCGACCGGCCCGACCAACTCGCGCACACGCGCTTTCATCTCTCCGGCGGCTTTGTTGGTGAATGTTACCGCCAGGATCTGCTGCGGATGGGTGCCGTTGTTCAAAAGCCACGCAATGCGATAGGTAATGACGCGCGTCTTGCCCGATCCGGCGCCGGCTAAGATCAACAGCGGCCCTTCGCCGTAAGTGACTGCCTCGCGTTGGGGCGGATTCAAGTCGTCCAAAAGTTGCGGAGCGTCTGATCGTTGCGCTGTATGTGTGTTCACTCTGAGTCCGAATCGACCGTCCGATGACCATCGGGGACGTGCGGTCATCGGCAAGGTACGGAGTCCGGTGGCGCGGAGCAATCGGCACGGCTCGGCATGGCATTGGTGAAGGGCCGTTCTGTATGTCCCAGAGTTGCCGGGCCTGACATGTTCTAACGCAGCGCGACCACACCGACCGAATGCAGAAGATCGGCCCAGCGACGGCGGGCGCGGTCGCCGGAGTACTCGATGAGCGCGCGCTGACGCGCGGCGAGGGCGAATCGATCGGAGAGTTCCTGCGAGAGCACCAGCACGGTCATGTACATGGCCCATTGGTCGGGCTCGCGGATGGTCGCCAGGTATCCGGTTTCACCGTGGCGGACGATCTCCGGATTGCCGCCGGCGTTGGCGGCGATCAACGGCAGCCCGGCGGCCATGTAGGTCAGCAGCATCGGCGGGCAGCTTTCACCGTAGCCGGTGAGGACGCCGATGTCGGCTGCCGCGAGCCACTGCATCAGGTGCGAGCGGTTGGCATCGTCGATGATGCGTTCACGGACCCCGCATTCATTGAGTGTCCGATTCCATTCGTCCGTCGCCGACCGATCGCCCGTGCCGAGCACCACGAAACGCGCATCGGGCTGTACCGTGCGCAGGAACCCGGCGGCTTCCAGGAAAGTGCGGTGATCGCTTTTCCTCTCAAATGGCGCCGCCATCAGAATGAGCGGCTGTGCCGTCGAAAACCCCATGACATGCTTGGCCTCGGCAATCGATTCGGGTGTGCGCCGTTCCAACTCCAGCGCATCGACGCCGTTGGGGATGATCTCAATCCGTGTTCGTTCGACGGCTTCCTGATGCACCAGCCGCCGCGCCCCCGCATACGACGTCGCCACAAACCTGGTCGCCTGCTGGTTGGCGAGCTTAAGCGCCCCGAGCGTCAGGACGGACGTTGCGAATCCCATGTCGTCGATAACGGCGACGCGTTGGGACACGCCGAGACGGGCCGCCGCCGTCAGACCGTGCAAACGGGCATGCAGACCGGATGCGACGACGCAATCGGGCTGATATTCGGCGACCGTTTGAGCCAGCACCCGTCGCGCCTGCATGCGTCCTGCAAGACCTGCGATGAGCCCGCGATTCTCAACATCAGGCAAGTCCAACCGCTGGATCGAGACCTGACCTTCGCGCGCGGTATTCCCGGTATCCGTTCCGTGGAGCACGACGGCTGCGATCTCGACCGAATCGCCGTTTGCCAAGGGATGCAGGTTGAACGGATCGAAGCACGACGCGGGCCAGTGATCGAGCGCGCGGTCGAACAGGCAGAGGATGCGTTTGGGTCCGAACATGGCATCAAGGGGAGATGTTCACGCAGTACCCCACTGGGTTTATCGGACCAAACGGCGCCGGGCTGAAAGCGACGAAGCGGAGGCAGCGAGCGCTTGATCCGACGCGGCAGGCGGGATAGCTTTCGGACGGTCGCGAGACCGCGCACACTGGAGAGATGTCCGAGCGGTTGAAGGAGCACGCCTGGAAAGCGTGTAGGCGTTCACGCGCCTCCCGGGTTCGAATCCCGGTCTCTCCGTTTAGGATTGCGCGTCACGAATGCCACCCCGATTGATCAGTGATTCGCGCGTTCGCGCTACGAATCCGTGCGATGGTCGTTAAGCTTTGTCGGCACCAGTGTGTGAAGACCCCCATCGCGAGAACAGCACCGGCACGAGGATCATGTTCAGAAACGTTGAAGTCAGCAGTCCTCCCAATATCACCTGCCCCATGGGACTCTGGATTTCATTCCCCGGTTCCTGACCGGCAATCACGAGCGGGATGAGCGCCAGCCCCGCGCACAGTGCGGTCATCAGGACAGGTCCGAGACGCTGCAGAGAGCCGGTTCGGATTGCATCGGGCAGCGACATGCCTTCGTCGCGCATCAGATGCTGATAATGCGACACCAATAACACGCCGTTCCGGGTCGCAATCCCGAAGAGCGTGATGAATCCGACCAACGTCGCGATGCTCATTGTCTTGGCCCCCAGCGCCACTGCGACGATCCCGCCGATGAGCGCCAGCGGGAGATTGACGAGCACAATCAGCGTGTGACGGTGATTGCCGAACGCGCGGTACAGGATCGCATAGGTCGCCAGCAGGATCAACACGCCCAACACGATCAGGTTTCGCACGCTCTTGACGGCTTCCTCGAACTGGCCGCCGAAAACGATCCGATATCCGGTGGGAAGGGGCACGGAATTGTCGATCCGGTGTCGCGCTTCCTCAACGGGACCGGCCAGATCGGCGCCCTCGATATTGGCCGTGAGCATCGCCACGCGCTGGACACTTTCCCGGCGGACCATGCTCGGCCCCAGATCGAAGCGGACATCGGCGACATCCGCCAATCGAATCGCATGCCCCGTCGGAGTGATGACCGGAAGCGTGCGCAAGCGCTCCCGTTCGTCGCGCAGACGCTCCGGAAACCGGACGGCGATGCGGGAGGCGACGCCGTCCTCCACGATCTCTCCGACTTCCGTTCCCTGAAACATCGCCTCGACCGTTCGCGCCAACGACGTGGTGCTCAAACCATGCCGGGCCATCGCTCTGCGGTCAAAATCGATGAGAAGCTGCGGGATACTGGACTGCTCGGTGTTGCTCAGGTCCACGATTCCCGGCACGTCGCGCAAGACCTGTTCGCACCGCGTGGACAGACTTCGCAGAACCGAGAGATCGGGTCCGAAGATTTTCACGGCGAGGTTTGATTTGCTGCCGGAGATCATGTGGTCGATGCGATGGCTGATCGGTTGGCCGAAGCTGACGTTGACTCCGGGGATCGTGGCGACTGCACCCCGCATGGCGGCCAGCAGCTCCGCTTTTGGGCGTCCGGGCTGCAATACGACCTCCATCTCCGATGCATTGACGCCCTGAACATGTTCGTCTTTCTCGGCGCGTCCGGTTCGGCGGCTGGTAGAGATGACTTCAGGAAACGCCAGTAACACCGCCTCGACTTGGCGTCCGAGGGCATCGCTTTCAGCCAGTGTGATGCCGGGCACACTCACAATGGCAACCGTCAGCGATCCCTCATTGAACGGCGGGAGGAAACTGCGTCCAAGGAACGGCAACAGGCCCAGTGCAGCAATGAACGCAACTGCCGTCAGGCCAATGACGAGACCCCGTTTTCGCAACGCGATTTCGAGGGACGGCCGGTAGGCGCGCTTCAGCGAGCGCATGAGCAGTGACTCTCTCTTGTCCAGGGCTCGCGAATTCGGCAACAGGTAATAACAGAGGACCGGCGTCACCGTGAGCGAAACCAACAGCGAGGCGGCCAGCGCCGCGATGTAGGCAAATCCCAACGGCCGCAGCAGGCGTCCTTCCATTCCCGGCAGAAAGAACAGCGGCACGAACACAAGCCCGATGATCAACGTGGCAAAGAAGATGGCGGCCCGCACCTCGGACGATGCGCCGAAGACCACATCAAGCGCCGGCCGGCGATCCTCCGGCGGCTGGGCGCGGTTTTCACGCAGTCTGCGGAACACATTCTCAACATCGATGATGGCGTCATCGACGAGAGCGCCGATTGCGATGGTCAGGCCACCGAGCGTCATCGTATTGATCGATAGACCAAACAGGGAAATCGCCAAGATTCCGGACACCAACGACAGTGGCAGTGCGATCGCCGAGATCAGAGTGGTGCGCAGATTGCCGAGGAACAGCAGGAGTATGGCCATGACGAGGATGGCCCCGTCACGCATGGCGATGGCGACGTTGTGGATGGCGACGCTGATGAAGTCGGCTTGCCGGAAATTTTCTTTTTCGATACGGACGCCGGTGGGCAGAGTCCGTTCCAATTCCAACAGCACCCGGTCAATCGCTTCGGTCAACTCGAGCGTGTTTGCTCCGGGCTGCTTTTGCACACTGAGGATGACGGCCGGTTGCATCCGGTACGACGCAGTGCCGCGCTTGGGCTCGGGGCCTTCTCGTACCGTTGCCAAATCGCCGATGCGCAATGGAATACCGTCATGAACACGGACCGGAGATGCGGCGAGGTCGAAAGTGGTCCGAGCCCGACCCAGTCCCCGAACGAGGTACTCTTCCCCCTGATCAACGTGAAATCCGGCGGCCGGACTCTGGGTCACGCCGGCGAGGGCGCCGACGACCTCATCGACATCGACGCCGTGCTGAGTCATCTTCGCGGGATCCAGTTCCACCTGGAACTCTCGCACATCGCCGCCGATGGGCGTGACCTGCGAGATGCCGGAAATCGCCAGCAGATTGCGACGCAAGACGATCTCCGCCAGACGACGAAGCTCCATCGGCGAAACGCTGTCGGAATCCGCAGTCAGCGCGATAAAAGTGATTTCCCCCATAATCGAACTGATCGGTCCGAGTTGCGGCGCTTCGATCTGATCGGGCAGTGAAACGGGCTGGATTCTCTCCGTCACGACCTGGCGGGCGCGGTAGACGTCCTCGGTCCATTGAAACTCGACCCATATGACCGAGATGCCATCGGCCGAGACCGAGCGCACTCTCCGAACTCCGGGTGCGCCATTGATGGCCGACTCGAGCGGGAATGTGATCAACAGTTCGATTTCTTCGGGGCCGAGACCCTGGGCCTCGGTGATGACGGTCACGGTCGGCGCCGTCAGATCCGGGAATACGTCGATCGGCACTTCGAGTGTCCATACGGTGCCGACGACCAGAACCAGAGCGGCCGTCAACAGAACCAGCGTCCGGTGGCCGAGGGAGAATGCGATGAGACGATTCAGCATGGTTGATCTCCTTCCAGCGGATGCTTAGTGAACATGGCCTTCGATGCCCCCAGACGACAGAAGCGTTGAGCGACGGATCATCGCGCCGCCGACGGTGACCAGGCGCAGGCCGGGTGTCAGTCCCTCGATGAGGATGCTGTCGCCATCACGGGCCACGACGTGCACTTCGCGACGTTCGAACGATTCGCCCTCGATCTGGACGTAAACGACCGATGTGCCGCCGTCATCGACGAGAGAGGACTGGGGTATGACCACACCGTCACGAGTCTTTGTGCTCGCGATTTCGACTTCGACCACAGCGCCCAGCCGCAATCGCTCGTCGGCCTTTCGGATTTCGAGAAGGGCGGTGACCGTCCCTGTTTCGGCATCCACGGATGGCGATAGCGCGATCAACCGGGATTCCTCGGCCCCAAACGAGAGCCGCGACCCGGAGCCCGGGATTCTGATATGGAACCCGTGCACCCCCGCACTGAGGGCGTCGGCCTCTGCCGGATCGAGCGCCACTTCAATCCACAGCGGAGAGGTCTTCACGACTCGCAGGAGCGAATCACCGGCCGAGACAGACTGACCTGGGCGCACCCACACCTCAGCCACTGATCCGCTCAACGGCGATGTAACGGTCAGGCCCGCCGACGCCGCTGAGGACTCAACCAGCGGCTCCAGCCCCGCCACCCGCGACCGGGCCGCGTCAATTTCGGCCTGAGTAACAGCGCCCGCCCTGAAAAGCGTCTCAAGTCGTTCAAGATCGATTCGCGCGAGCGACAGGTCACTGCGCAATTCGGAAATCGATTGCTCGGCTGCCGCCCGCGGTTGGAGCCGCACCAGCGGCTGTCCCGATTGCACATCGGCGCCCGTGTAAACGTTCAGATCAGTCGAGACGATCCCGTTGACCGGCGCTGAAACTATGACGTCTCCGCCGACCGCCGCGCGTATCCGCGCCGGGCCATCGACCATCTCACGAACTGTCCCGGTCGTCACCCATTCGGTCGCGAAGGCGGTTTTCCACTGCTGTTCCTTGAGAAAGCCAACGGGCGGCGAACCGCTCGGCGCTGCGTCAGACCAATAGGCGGGCGCCTCGATCAATCCACCGGGCTGCGTGGTGTTGCCTACGCGCACGCGACCGGATGGAATGGCCTCAATTCCATTGGGTGTCTCAACACGAAAGATCAGTTCGAACTCGCCCTCAACCTGTGGAACGACCACAATTGAATAGATCCCCGGTCGGAGCGGCTGCGGGCGCATGAACACCGTTTCGGTTCCGTCCGGAGACCGAAGGACGGCGGAAACCTTGCCCTCCGTGAGCGCCTGAAATCGATCCAGGACGGTTACGTGAGTATGAGACTTCACGACCTTTCCTGCAACCAGGGGGTCCGCCTCGGCGAAGATCTCATACTGATCGCCCCACGACGTGACGGCCCAGCTCTCTTCCTGGTTGGAGGCGGCATCGTGTGAGTGTCCTCGCTGATTCTCTGCAGTGTCCGGTCCGCAAGCGGCGATCCATCCGGTCATGGCGAGAGCGATTATCCACTTGATCTGCATGTTCACGGCAAAACTCCATTTCGGTAAGTTGGCCGACCACGCCGCATCCGATTGATGAGACAATCCCGGAACGGCATTGGCTCGTGACGCACGGGCCCCGGCACCAGCGACGGACAGCGCGCAGCACCGCCGCATCACAGTGTGATTGTGCGTTGACCCGGAAATCGTCAGGCGATTGAAGGCGGGGCTCGGAGAGCGGGACGGCCCGTCAGCAACCGGCGACCGAGCGATTCGTCGTCGGTGAGCCGGCGCAACAGTCCCGATTCGGCCGGTGGTTCGAGGAGTGCGCAATCCGATACCGGTATGTACACAAACTGCGCACGAACGCGCCAAGCGTCGCGCTCGTGGTCGTCGATGGGATGTTGATGATCTTCGTCGGTGAATTCAACCTGCGAGCCCGCTATCGGTCTGATATCCGCGTGTTCGTGGGCCAGATGGTGGGGCGTGGCCACTGCGATTCCCACGATAAGGCACAGCAGTACCGCGCTGCACAGACGTCGCCCGCCGGATTCGGATTGTTGGACAGCCATGACCGACAATACATGACGGATTTCATCTCCCTTCGGCAAGCCCTTTCTTGTGACCACGAGCCGCGAGACCCCGCCAACTCGAGTGTATTCCAGCAAATCTGCGTCACGGAAGGCAGCGAATTCGTGGAAACTCCGAATTCCGAATGCAGTCATAGTTTGCGTCAACATGGCACACGCAGAGCTCGATCTCTCCTCCCCGATCGCACCACTCGACGATGCTGAGTGTGAATGGTGCGTCCGCAGGAATCATGAGCCATTGTGTATGCGACCACTTCGGCGCAACCGGGAAGGCGACGGTCACACAGACTGGGTTCATCGCGGGTTTTCGGTGTTCGGTCAGATGCAGCTTCGGACAGCATCACCGTGAAAGGATGTGTCGTCGAAACGGGCCGGGAGTCAGCTTCATAACCCGGAATGGTGGCGTCACCCGACCCCGGGTGATGCCTCTTCTCGTCACGCGGGGCAGCGTGGCGGGGACTTACGGATGCGTGGAAACAGGGTTTCGGAACTGATTCTACGTCGATCGAAGCGATCTCGTAAACTCTTCGGACTTTCCGCGCGGAATCGACAACGTCTGCCACTGGTCGCCGGCGTAGTGTTTGGCCAACAATGCAATCTGCCCGATGTGCATGGAGTAGTGCACCAGTTGACGGTGCAGCGCACGCGGGATGGTGTGCTCCTGGCCGCGGATGGTGATCGTGCGGCCGATGTCGGCGGCGGTCAGGGGATCGATCGCGGCGAAGAGAATTCGCCAGCCATCCTCCCAGTGTCGCATGATCGAAGCGCGCGAATCGGATTTGTCGATGATGAATTCACCGTCGCGATGACGGTCGGGCTTTTCACCGTCGGATGTCAGGAAATCGGTCCAGCGCGAACGCATGTTTCCCGCCATGTGCTTGATGATTACGGCGATGCTGTTGGATTCGGGATCGAGCGTGGCAAAGAAGTCATCATCGGATACCTGCGCGAGCGCGCGGTCGACATATTTCTTGAGATTGCGGAATTCGCCGCGGATTTCGGTCAGATAGAATTCGGGGTCCATATCGCATTGACGCGTTGAACGGATCCCTCATCCCCGCCCTCACCCCCGCCTTCTCCTGACGGGAGGGGGTGGTCCCATCATGGCATCAGAAGCGTCAGTCATGATTTCGGGATGCGGTCGATCTTGGCGGCCATGATGAAGTCGCTTTCGGTCAGGCCGTCGATCTTGTGCGTCCACACTTTGATTTCGACTTTGCCCCATGCCAGGTAGATGTCGGGATGGTGCCCCTGGTCTTCGGCGAGTTCACCGACTCTGTCGACAAATGCCAGCGCCGTGGCGAAATCGGGAAACTCGAATGTCTTCTGAACGTGATGTTCGCGCACGACGGTCCAGCCATTGACCTGCTCAAGCAGATCGGTGAGTTGAGTTCCCGACAACGGTGGCACGCCGCCGCGACAGGGTATGCATTTGAGTTCGGCCAGATCAGGCATGTTCGGTCCTTTCGAGTTTCGTGTTGATGCGACATGCCGCCAGCGCCGCGCCGAAACCGTTGTCGATGTTCACGACGCTGACACCCGGCGCGCAACCGGCGAGCATACCCAATAGCGCGGCCAGGCCGCCGAGCGCGGCCCCGTATCCGACCGAGGTGGGAACCGCAATGACCGGGCGCGCAATCAGGCCCGCCACCACCGACGGCAACGCGCCTTCCATACCGGCGACCACGATCACGCAGCCGCAACGGTTCAGTTCGTCACGGATGCCGGTGACGCGATGCAGTCCGGCGACGCCGACGTCATAATGCCGCGACGGCGTGTGCCCGACGGTCTCGATCGTCAGCGCCGCTTCTTCGGCGACGAACACATCGGACGTTCCGGCCGAAACGATCGCGATCGGCGCGGCGATGACTTTGCGATCGGGATCCAATCGGCGCAGCAGTCGCGCCGCGCGGTGATATTCCAAATCCGACACGGCGGCTATCGCCGCTTCGGCGTGCTCCGGATTCGCGCGCGTCGCCAAAAGGGCGCGCTGATGTTCGGACTGACGCGTCAGGATCGCCGCGGTTTGTTCCGGAGTCTTGCCCTCGCAATAGAGCACTTCGATGAATCCGGTACGGCCGTCGCGGCCGTGGTCCAGATTGGCGAAGGCGCGCGCGTGGTCCTCATTCCGTTGAGGATTGTTCTGCAACAGACGCGCCGCATCATCGACGCTGATTCGTCCGGCGGCGACTTCGCCGAGTATGGAATTCAGATCCGGTATGGCGGTGGTGGTCGGCATCACGTGTTCTGTCCTGCCGGACGGTACCCGGCCAGATCGAGCGTCACATATCTGAATCCGAACTGCCGGACGTGGTCGACCACACGTCCGCGTCGGTCGGCATCGGCGATCTTGTTCCAATCGTCTTGCTGCAACTCGATGCGGGCGATCTCGCCGTGATACCGCACGCGGTGGCCTACGAATCCCAGTGCCTGCAAGGCGGCCTCGGCGCGGTCGACTTGACGCAAAGCATCATCGCTGATCTTTGTACCGGTGGCAAACCGCGAGGCCAGACAGGCCATCTGCGGTTTGTCCCAACTGGGCAGGCCGCGTTTCCTGGAGAGCCAACGAATCTCCGGTTTGGTCAGACCCGCCTCCACCAATGGCGCGCACACGGCGAACTCAGTGGCGGCGCGCTGCCCCGGACGAACATCTCGTGCATCTTCGGGAATGGCGCCGTACAGAATGTGACGGATCCCTTCCTGATTCGCCAGGTTCGTCAACACACCGAATAACTCGGCCTTGCAAAAGTAGCAGCGGTCGGCGTCGTTGCTCTGCCAGCGGGAATCGGCGGTTTCGTGCGTCTCTATTGCGCGGAAGTTCCAGCCGCGTTCCCGCGCGAGGGTTGCGGCAAAGACATACTCCGCTTCCGGCATCGAGGGCGATTGCGCCGTCACGATGAGCGCGCGGTCGCCGAAGGATTCGTACGCGACACAGGCCAGATAGGTCGAATCGACCCCGCCCGAATAGGCGACCACGGCCGACTCCATTCCGGCAAGAATCGCGCGCAGATGCCCCTCGCGCGTGGAGATGATCTCCGATTCGCCGGACGGTGATGATCGGGAAAGCGGTGTCGTGATCATGGTCGGCTCGTTCAGGTTTCGTCCTGAGGGATTTCGATCGTGATGGTTCGGATCGTGTCCTCGACCGTCAGTTGCCGGGCAATGTCTAAGCCGTCGGTTACAGTCCCGAAAATCGCGAAGCGCCAGTCCATGTATGGCAATCGCGAGAGGGCGATTCCAAATATACCACGCCCCGCGTCGCGCGTGTTGCTGGACCAAAAGATGGACCCCTCTTCAATTCGCAAGGGTGAGTACTCGTCGCGCACAGCCGGGTCGGGGGTGCCGAATCCATCCCCCCGGCGGTCACCCGCGTGCACCGCCTGGTCGGCCTGCACGTCGTTGATGGGTGTATTGTCGTAATGTCCTGAGCGGGCGATCTCGATAAAGCGGCGCACGGTGCGCGGCGCCCATTCGTCCAGAAACGCGACCGTGATGTCGCCCCTAGTCGTGTGCAAGATGGCGCGCGGCGATGCCGGATACGGGTGGAGCAATTCCTCGACATTCTCGACTGTCAGATCCGTTTGGAAAGTACCCATTCCGCTGCCAAGCTCCTGCCGGAATTTGCGCGCGACCGCGATCGTGTACCATCGCACCAGCCGATCTGGGTCGGCCATGCCCCAGTTGAGAATGTCCTGACGGATCGAGTCGATCTGGACCGTCGGCAGGAGGTTGGTGCCGGCCGCGGCAATCGCCCATTTGACCTCGGGACGGGCATCGTCGCGGTGCTTACGGTAAAGCGGCCGCAGCGAATCGGTGTATGCGTGAATATAGGCCGAGCCGATCAGATTGACCGCCGTGCTCACACACTTAAGGTCGTCGTCATTGAACAGCCGGTTGAGATACTCGAACAAATCGGGGGGGCCGTAGGCCGCGTATGCCTGCACGGCATACGCACGCACCATCGGCGATGGATCGGACGTGAGGCGCCGGACTGTGGGCAGCAGGGTCGTATCGCGTGACCCCAGGCGAATGAGTTCCTCGACAGTCTGCATGACCGCCAGCCTCACGCGGGGATGCGGGTCATCGGCGGCGGGAATGATGAAATCCGCGCACGCGAGGTCGGGACGTTTGCATAATGCGTTGACCGCTTCGGCGCGGACCGAGTGATCGGGGTGATCCAACAGTTCGGAGTAGTACGGTTGCGCCCACATTTGCCAGTGCAGTCCCGCGGTCTTGACCATCTTCTGCAAAACCGGCGCATTGGTCTCCCCCGCCAGCAGAGGAACCATGTGCTGAGCGCCAACCGAGTCGCGCGTCAGCAGCATGGTCTCGGCCGCTCCGGCGCGCACCCGGGCGTCGGGGTCCTGCATTCCCTCGACCATCTTCAATGCGCCCTCGGGCGTCTGCATCGATCCCGCCAATGAGTAGGCGCGTTTGCGCATCACCGGATCGGGGTCATCGCAATGTGCAAATCCCCATTCAGCCGCCCGGGCGGAACGCATCCGGGCCAGCGAGAACGCCGCCAGCCAGCGCGTGGCTGGATCATCGAGCAATGGCAAAATCGAGTCGGCCGCATCGCGCTGGTTGCAGAGATCCAGTGCAAGTGCCGTCTGGGCGCGCACACGCGGGTCAGGATGATGCAACAGATGCACATAGGTCAGCCATTCGTCGCGGGCGTAGGTCCGTGCGAGACCATGCAGGATATTGATCAGCGCGTCAGGATCGGTTTCTGTCCGCACTGCTTCCAGCAGCGCGTCCTTGCCATTACGGAATATCCAGGCGCCCATGGCAAATGCCGCCATGCCGCGTACCTCGGGGCTCTGGTCGTTCAGCAGGACACTGCGCAGCGTGTCGAGATTGAGCGTGTCGTTGATGCGCCCCAGCGCTAACGCCGCCCGCACACGAACCGCTTCGTGGTCGTCGGAGAGAAGAGTGAGCATTTGCCCGTTGCCGTCCCAGCCCTGATCCTCCCAGACGGCAATCTGCGCGAGCTTCTTTTCGAGCGCATTGTCGGCCCGTCCGCAGCCGCCGGCCGCAATCGCGAACAGCAGCAACACGACTGCCATGCGTGTCCCGGATGATGAGAATCTGCGGATGGCAAATCTCATTGTGACATTCGGCATTGTCCCATGATCTCCTTCATCTTAGTCCGGCGCCAACGGCAGATACGATGGAAAATGCTGCTCATTGAACGAAAGCTGTTCGGGATGCGGGGCGCCGTCCCAAGACGACAGATACCCTTTGATCCACTCAACCCAGGCGCCCCGGTCAATGCCCCAGTGTTCCTCGGGATACTCTTCCAGCTTGGCAATAGACCTACCCCAAAGACTCCGGGCGCCGGCCGGGTTGTCCATCTCGTGATGATACGCGCCCACCGCCAATTGGATGAGTCCCTGCAGAAAGCGACGGTCGGGGCCATTGAGCTGATGCCAGAAGTCCTCCCAAATGTCGTGCGCCTCGAAGTATCGCCCGGCGTTGAACTCGCGCAGCCCCGCATCGAACATCGCCCGACCTTCGACGGTTCGGTCGGGAATCCGCGATTTGGCGTGTGCCGTCATCATCAAGGTGGCAGTGGCCCGTCAATGCCACAGAACACTAAGAATAACACAGTGTTGCAGCAAAACCAATAGTTGACCGATTATCCGGGACGCGCAGCCCTGTGGCTCGTCGGCAAGTGGTCCTTCGCCCCCGGACAATCCGGCACCAATGGGCACTGTTCGCATCTGGGACGGCGTGCCACGCAGATTGCGCGGCCGTGCCAGATCATTCGGTGCGAAAACTCAATCCATACCTTCCGGGGTAACAGCGCGATGAGGTCGCGTTCGATCTTGACCGGGTCGGTGTGAGCGGTCAGTTTCATTCGCCGCGCCAGCCGACCGACATGTGTGTCGACCACCACTCCCTCGGCCAAGCCGAATGCGGTTCCCAGAACCACATTGGCGGTCTTGCGTCCAACGCCGGGGAGTTGAACCAGCAAATCGAGCGATCGGGGGATGACCCCGCCGTGGCGCACGACGAGCCCGCGGCTGGCGCCGATAATGCTCCTGGTCTTGGCGCGGAAGAATCCGGTCGAGCGGATGATCGATTCGACTTCTTTCGGATCGGCATTCGCGAAATCATCCGGAGTCTTGAACCGCGCGAAGAGCTTCGGCGTCACAATGTTCACCCGTTGGTCGGTGCATTGCGCCGAGAGGATCGTTGCGATCAGGAGCTGGAATGGGTTGTCATGCGTCAATGCGCACTGGGCCGGATACAGCGCCTTGAGCGCACCGGCGATGCGTCGCGTGCGCCGGATCCTTTCTGGTTTGGATTCACGCGGCACGGAGGTCACTCCATGCGGTCGGCGGATTCTTTGGTGCGCGGGTCGTGCAGCATGCGTGATTCTTCGTACAATTCGATGATGCAGCGGTCGCAAAACCAGCGACGGTACCCGCCGTCGCCGATCTTGCGTTCGATCATATCCTCTTCGTCAAACTCGTCCTGGCAGATCGCACAGGACTGGACTTTGCGTTCCTCACGCGGGACACCGATTCCCGGCGTGTCGGTGCGCTTCATCATCATCGTCAGCACGAAAAACAGTACGAACGCGACGCCGATGATGAGGAAGATGGCGGACACCGGGGAGGTCGGATTCCGGGGTTATCAGGTTGGAGGCATTGGGCGGACGGCCCGCCCAGGGGCAATCGACGGTTTAGAACCAGCCCTGCATGTCGCTGAAAATCAGCACCAGCGCCACAAGGGTCAGAATGGCCAAAACGGCGATCGTCACCAGTTCCAGCGGTCGTTTCGATTCAGCCATCGATGCTTGTCCCCCTTCCGGATCCAATTGCAAGATAATCAGTCGCGTCTCTCAGAACAACCGGGTTCGGGCGACGGCTTTCGGACGGAACCGGTATCGCCTCGCTGTGGAACGCTGGTGTTCGTCCTGTTTACAACCCTCAGCAGGGTCTTGATCCTTGTGCGTTCCCCGGGCGAGGGATAGATTTCACGGGGAAACCCGATACGGCCGCAGTTGGCTGCCGGGTCGGCGCAGTCCGAGAGGGGAGGCGGCAGGTGTTCGCCGATTATCCATCGTACCGATCCAATTCAGACATCGCGTTGAATAAGACGTGGGTCGAAATCGACGCGTCCGTGCTGCGCGCCAACCTGCGCCGCTTGCGGGTCGCGGCCGGGCCGGGCCGTTCGATCATCCTCGTGGTCAAATCCGACGGATACGGTCACGGCGCCGAGACCGTCGTGCGCATCGCCGCCGAGGAAGGAATCCATCGCTTTGCGGTGGCGAGTGTCGATGAAGGGATCGACCTGCGGTGCTCGGAGATCGAAGATGACATCCTGCTGTTGCATCCGCCGCTCGAATTCGAAATGCCGGCGATCGCCGAATGGGACCTGATCCCGACGATTTCCCATGAAGAAACCGCGCACGCACTTGACGAATGTTTCGATGGCGAACCGCGCGCGGTGCATGTCGAAATCAACACCGGCGTCAGCCGTCTCGGATTCGAATGGACCGTCGCTGCCGATGCGATCGCGCGAATTGCCTCGCTGCCGAATCTGAAGCTTGGCGGCGTCTTCACCCATTTCCGCAATGGCACGACGGAGGATGCCGCTATGATCCGTCAGCAAATGGAACGCTTCAACGACGCCACCGGCGAATTGAAGAAGCGCGGTGTCGAATGCGGTCTACGCCACGCGGCGTCGTCGTACCCGATGGCGTTTCATCCTGATACCTACTGCGAGGCAGTGCGTCCGGGGCTGATCGCCTATGGCGCCATGAATGTCTCCGGCGCGGCCGTGCCGATCCTCACGCAGGTCGAGCCGGTGATGAGCGTGCGCACCCGCATCCTCCACATCCGCACGGTCCGGGCCGGGGAGTGGATATCCTATGGCGCGACATTCCAGGCGCCGCGCGATATTTCGGTCGCTGTGTTGCCCATCGGCTATGGCATGGGATACCACCGCCAAATGTCCAACCGGGCTTGGGTGCTGATCAACGGACACCGCGCGCCGATTGTCGGCGTCATCGGCATGGACATGACGATCGTCGATCTGTCAGGAGTCGGTGATGTGTCGATTGGCGGGGTCGCCACCGTCCTTGGCCGCGACGGTCAAGAGACTATCACCGCCGAGGACTTGGCGCGCTGCGCCGGGACGATCCCCTACGAGATCACCTGTGCTTTGGGCAATTCGCTGCCGCGCTGTGTGATGAATCAAGAGACCGAAAGCCCTGTGACTGTGGAAGTCAAACGCGTCGCAGTGCCCTGATTGCGACTTCTGGGCACCCGACGGAATCGACTGAGTCACGCCTCACAGACCTGTATGGTCCATCCGTCAGGGCTCGCCTATCTCACGTTGACGAGCCCTCGGCAATTCCATCGAGACCGCGTGCTTGTATACAAAGACGACTCTGAGTGTCGGGCGTTGCTTAGGCCGGCCCCGACCAAAAGCGGGGCGTGTTGAAAAAGCCCAATTTGATGTCACCCCGAGCGGAGCGAGGGGTCTCGATGCGCGAGTGGCCGCCGACAACGCGTTGGAGATTCCTCGCTTCGCTCGGAATGACCCGAATGATTATTTCCATGAAACTCGATTATGTGGGTTCCGATGGGTTTTTCAACACGCCC
>DASWIS010000025.1 GCA_036397555.1 Candidatus Zixiibacteriota bacterium
TTGTCAATATCGCTGACGTAGTCGTCGAGATTGATCGTCGCGAAGCTGCCACCCTCGACAATCGTCTCGCCGGGGATGTCCGATACCACCGGCGCATCGTTGACCGCGGTCACCGTGAACGTCGCCGGGTCGGAGTCAAACAGCAGGTCCGGATCGGTCGCCGTGAACGTGATCGTCTCCGAACCGCTCCACTCGATGTCCGGAATCGTGATCGTCGCCACACGTGCCGTGATATCGACCGTCAACTCGGTGTTGCCCGCGTATGTCCAACTGATATCACTGTCCAGATTGTCCACGTCGCTGACATAGTCGTCGAGTGTGATCGTCGTGAATGAAGAACCCTCGGCAATGGTTTGATTCGGAATGTCGGACACGACCGGCGCATCGTTGACGGCAGTTACCGTGAACGTCGCCGGGTCGGAGTCAAACAGCAGGCCGGGATCGGTCGCCGTGAACGTGATCGTCTCCGAACCGTTCCAGTCCGGATTGGGTGTCGTGATCGTCGCCACACGGGCCGTGATGTCAACGAGCAGCTCGGTGTTGCCGGAGTATGTCCAGTTGATCTCTGAATCGAGATTGTCAATATCGCTGACGTAGTCGTCGAGATTGATCGTCGTGAATGAAGAGCCCTCGACAATGGTTTGATTCGGGATGTCCGCAACCACCGGCGCATCGTTGACCGCGGTCACCGTGAACGTCGCCGGATCGGAATCGTTCAGCAGGCCCGGATCGGTCGCCGTAAACGTGATCGTCTCCGAGCCGTTCCAGTCCACACTCGGGATCGTGATCGTCGCCACACGGTTGACGATACTGACTGTCAACTCGGTGTTGCCGGAGTATGTCCAGTTGATCTCACTGTCCAGGTTGTCAATGTCGCTGGCATAGTCATCAAGATTGATTGTCGCGAAGCTGCCACCCTCGACAATCGTCTCGCCGGGGATGTCCGATACCACCGGCGCATCATTGACCGCGGTCACCGTGAACGTCGCCGGGTCGGAGTCAAACAGCAGGCCCGGATCGGTCGCCGTGAACGTGATCGTCTCCGAGCCGTTCCACTCGATGTCCGGAATCGTGATCGTCGCCACACGGCTGACGATACTGACTGTCAGTTCGATGTTGCCCGCGTAGGTCCAACCGATCTCTGAATCGAGATTATCCACGTCACTCACATAGTCATCGAGCGTAATCGTCGTGAAGGCCGATCCCTCAGCTACGGATTGATTCGGAATGTCGGATACGACCGGAGCATCATTAACACCTGTGACCGTGAAGGTGGCGGGGTCGAAATCGTTCAACAGACCCGGATCGGTCGCCGTAAACGTGATCGTCTCCGAGCCGTTCCAGTCCGGTGTCGGGGTCGTAATCGTCACCACACGGGCGGTGATGTCAACGAGCAATTCGGTGTTGCCCGCGTAGGTCCAACTGATCTCTGAATCGAGGTTATCCACGTCACTCACATAGTCATCGAGCGTGATCGTGGTGAAAGTCGAGCCCTCAGGTACGGTTTGATTCGGAATGTCGGATACGACCGGAGCATCATTGACCGCGGTCACCGTGAACGTCGCCGGGTCGGAGTCAAACAGCAGGCCCGGATCGGTCGCCGTGAACGTGATCGTCTCCGAGCCGCTCCACTCGATATCCGGGATCGTGATCGTCGCCACACGGGCGGTGATATCGACCGTCAACTCAGTGTTGCCCGCGTGGGTCCAACTGATCTCGCTGTCCAGATTGTCCACGTCACTGACATAGTCGTCAAGCGTGATCGTGGTGAAGGCCGATCCCTCAGCCACGGTCTGATTCGGGATGTCCACAACCACTGGCGCATCATTCACTGCCGTGACCGTAAACGTCGCCGGATCGGAATCGTTCAGCAGGCCCGGATCGGTCGCTGTGAACGTGATCGTCTCGGAACCGTTCCAGTCCGCTGTCGGGGTCGTGATCGTCGCCACGCGGGCCGCGATATCGACCGTCAACTCGGTGTTGCCGGAGTATGTCCAGTTGATCTCTGAATCGAGATTGTCAATGTCGCTGACATAGTCATCAAGATTGAGTGTCGCGAAGCTGCCACCCTCGACTATCGTCTGGCTGGGTATATCCCCCACGACCGGAGCATCATTGACGCCTGTGACTGTGAAGGTGGCGGGGTCGGAATCTGACAGCAGCGTCGGATCGGTCGCCGTGAACGTAATCGTCTCCGAGCCGTTCCACTCCGCACTCGGGGTCGTGATCGTCGCCACACGGGCGGTGATATCAACGAGCAGCTCGATATTGCCGGAGTAGGTCCAGTTGATCTCTGAATCGAGATTGTCAATATCGCTGACGTAGTCGTCGAGATTGATCGTCGCGAATGAAGAGCCCTCGGCAATGGTTTGATCCGGGATGTCCGACACCACCGGCGCCTGGTTGGGGGAGGGCGCGGGACGCAGCGCAATCGCCACGGCGCTTTGACGATTCGGCCCGGAGTGGGTTGCGCTGGCAGTCGATGTCCCATCGGCTGTCTCGGCGTTCTCGCCGGTCGACATCGTGCTGCTGGTGGCGCTGATATCGGCGCCCTCAGTCCAGCCGTTGTTCCATGTGTACGAGCCGGTATTTCCCGCGTCGAACGCGCCGATCGACATGGCGCCGTCGATGACCGACAACGGGATCGTCAATGGATTGGGCGTGCTGCCGGTGGTCGAGTTGCTGTCCGCATCGACAATCGGCACGGTCTGTTCGACATTCTCGAATGTCGCGGCGGCATAGGCCGGATCGTATGCCACGGCCGTTCCGCCGACTGTGACATTGAATGTATTGTCGGTTGCTGCGACGATTCCGGCTTCGTCCAAATACCAGAGCGACGCATGCGCCACGAATCCCGTTGTGCCGCTGACGCGCGTCACCGCGGGCGTCATCGCGACGCCACCATAGGTGACACCGGTGACCGGACGCTCGCCGTCGTTTTCATATCCGAACGCGAAAACCAGCAGGCGATCGGAGCCGGCTCCGGCGGTGTGGGTCAGCCCACTCGTCCAGGCCCCGACGCGCGCGACCGGCGTGAACTGCCCCGGCACCGTGACGGTGATTTCGACGATCTCCGTGTCGGCCAGCGCGCCATCGGACGCGATGAAGGTTACATTGTAGACGCCCTGCTGGCCGGCAACCGGACTAAAGTCGAAGTCGCCGGTGCCGTCTGCATTATCGAAAAACGTCGCATTGGCCGGGAGATTCTCCGCCGACAGCAACGGTGTGGTGCCGTTGGGATCCGTCGCGGTGGCCGTGAAACTCAATGTGTCATTGATATCGACGATTTGTGGCCCGATAAAGCTGAGGACCGGGGCGTCGCTGGCCGTCGTCATGCTCCAGACGATCAGGTCGCCATACTGGAAATGGTGCGCCGTGGAGTACGCCGACTCGCCGGATACCTGCAGGGCATAAGTTTTCGTCGTCGAAATCTGCTCGGTTCCGAAGACAGAGAGCATTGCACGGTCGAACGTGATGTCTTTTGCGTCGTCGGAAATAAAATCGGAGAACGTGACGGCGTCGGTTTGATTCTGCAGACGTGCGATAATGCTGCGGAGGTTGGTGCCCTGAAATCCCCAGGTATTGCCGAGAACGACGACGTACTCCTGCTGATTGGGCGTATAGGCATGCGTGATGAAGTTGTCGAATGTCGGATGATTCGCCGTCGTGGTTACGTCGCTGTTATTGCTCGTCGACGTGAGCTGGTCGAAGGACGAAGCGCGAATGACCACGATCCGTCCGCGCCGGAACGATTTGGACGCTGTGCCCTGCCCCGATCCGCCCTGCACCGTGATCGTGTTATTGCCGCCGGCCAGGGAGTGAATGCGCGCGTATGAGAACGACCGGCGGGCATTATTGTCTTCCCACTCCTTGGTCATCGCTGCTTTTTGAGTCACGCTGTTGATGACCGTGCGAAATGCTTCGCCGTTGCCGGAGCTGCCCGCTGGCGTCCATCCTTCGGCGCTGACGAGGACGAGATAATCGCCGGCCTGCGGCAGGTTTACCGTCGTCGAAATGAGGTCGGTAAACGCGGCGGTGGTCGAGACTTCCGCGGCATCGCCGTTTTGCTGGGCGAACCAGTAGTCGTCGTTCTGGCCCAGAAACGCCAGCGGGATGGCGATCAGCGATTTTCCGGTAATGTAGGCGGTGCCCCCGTTTGTCGTGCGCCATTGGATACGCAGGTCGGAGACGCCGTCGCCTGTCAAAATGTAGTAGCCGTGCAGCGAGCCGTCGCGCATTGCCTCGGGCGTGCCGTTGGAGGAGCCCTCATCGGACCCGGCGGCGATCGTTGTGCCGCCGTAGCCGACCACGACTTCCGGCACGGTGGCCCCGCCGCTGCCCCCGTATGCCGCCGAGTAGAGGATCAGGTATTGCTGCCCGTTTTGAAGATTCGCGGCCGTGATGACCACGTCGCTGTTTTGCAGCGTCGCTGACGTGGTGCTCTGCTGCGTGTTGGAGAGGGAAAAGATCGGCGTGATCGATCCCTGCGCGGCGGCATCCGTCCAGCCCGTCAGGGCGGACATCGCCACCGTAATGAGGAATGCCGCGGTTGGTTTCTTCATGTATCGCCGTTTCATCGTCGGGATTAGGGTCCTACTTCAACAGCACCATCTTCCGTGTTTCGGACTGTTTTCCGGAAACAAGCCGGTAGAAGTACAGCCCGCTGGCCGCGGCGCGGTCCGAATCATCCCGGCCGTCCCATTCCATGACATGCCGTCCCGGCGAAAGCTCACCGCTGAAGAGCGTGCGCACTTTCTGTCCGAGAACGTTGTAAATCTCAAGCCGCGTGTCGATGCGCCCGTTGACGCCGGCGCCGTCGATGCGGAGACCGATCGTCGTTCCGGCGTTGAACGGATTCGGGTAGTTCTGATCGAGGATGAAGCTGCGCGGCACGCCGCCGAATCCCGCCACCTCGATCGGCTGCGCGTACGGGTCGGAGAGCTTGATTTCGCGTAGTTGCACCGGCGACTCATCCGAGGCCGCATAGAGCAACGGGATGCGCAGCAGCTCGCGGCGTCCCGGCTGGAGCATGACATCGGTGCGCGGATCGTAGGTAAACAATCCGACCATCCGGCCGTCGGGGCGATTGCGGTACTGGAAATCGACTCCGTTTGAGCCGTCGAGCCGCAACGGCATGCCGAGTGACACGGCGCTCGGGTCGTAGACGATCTCAAACTGCGCGCCCGCGATGTCGGTCGGCGAATCGGCACTCAGGATGTAAGAACGCTGATCGGGGACATACACGAAGTCGACCGTTGCCGGGGCGCCCGTCGCCAGCGACTGCGGCGCGCCCAGAGGCACGCCGAAGATCAGATTGATGATCTCCACCAAATCGAACACGTCGAGCGTGTCGTTGTCAATGACGTCGCCGGCGCGGAACTGCCGCGTGTTGAAGGTGAAATCGCCGAGGATATACCCGACGACCGCCACGACGTCGCCGACGTCGACGCGCGTGTCGACGTTGGCATCACCGAGATTATCGACGAAAATCTGGCCGTCGGTCGTCGTCAACGGGACCGACGCCACGTTGGGATCGGGATTGATCGATTCCCAGGAGTTTTCGAAGACAATGTCATACGCGCCGGGCAGCGCTCCCGGTGCAATGTCGCCGATGACATTGAAGATCACCGGCGACGATCCGGCCGCAATCGGATCGCCCGTCAGCGAGAATGCTATGACCCGCAGCCGTCCCGGCGTCTCGCCCACGTTGTCGTATATGCTGAACCCCGGTAATCGGTCGGTCGATTGCAATTGCGTGACGATGAAGACCGTGGGGTCGTAGACAAAATCAAACTGCACGCCGTAGTTCGACTGAATCGACTGCAAATCGATGGGGACGACGACATCCGGGGCGCCCGGAATCCCTCCCTGCGGATCCTGCCCAGACACCGAGGTGGTAAACAACAAGTCGGTCGGCACTTCAATCACATCGATTGTCACATTGCGGATGGTGCTCGACAGCCCAGCCGAGTCGATCGCCTGAAAACTGACCACGTATGAGCCGGTTTGCGCGAAGGTCGGAGTCCAGCGGAATGTTCCCGCGACCTGTATGCGTCCGCCTATCGGATTGTTCGGTGTGAATTGCGCACCAGTCGGCAGATTGGAAGCCGTCAGCGTAAGACTGTCACCGTCCGGGTCCGTTGCCGTGACCGCAAACGTGAGCAGATCTCCCTGGTTGACCGAAAGCGGCGACGCCAGCGCTGGAATGACGGGCGGATCATTCACCGGCGTATCTGTGGTGTCATCATCAGGCTCACCGATGACGACGACCCCGTTTGTGAGGACAGGGCGCTTAAAGAAGAACCCATTGGCAGACGCAATGGTATTGAAAGAGCTTGGAAAAACCGGGTCATTCACGAATGTAAGCGATGTGGTGCCAAGCGGTGCCGTAGACTTTACTTCCCACCGTATGCGGTAGGCCACGCCGGCGCTCGGCGGCACTACCATACTCGGATTGCCATTCGGGTTCGGATACAGCAGGAATGAGCCCAGGACGATCGAGCCGTCAGCAGGCCTTGTGACGCCAAATCCGAAGTAAGGGGGTTGGGCCTCCCCCGCTATCTCCTCTGTTGTCGGGCCGAGCAGCCGCGTCCAGTCAAGATCTGGCGGACCCTCAGGGGCATATAACGGCTCTATTCGTGTTGAGTCGAAAGAGAATCTGAGATTGAACGCTCCGATAGTGTCTACGTGTCGGAGATAGATCTCAATGTCAAACGTATCGCCTGGCGAGACATTCGCGATATTGACGATCCGCAGCGTGTCGAGTGTCGACGGCGTCTGTCCTTCGGCATCGGCCGGAGACAGCAACAGCGCCGCCAGCGCCGATAACGCCGCCAGGGCCGTAAGGCCCGCGTAACGATGGCCGTCCAAACGCCCGTGATTGACCTGAGTTGGCTTCATATTCCTGACCCCTTCATCGGACTGCGATTCTTTCCCCGGTGTTTGGCATGAGGCGATCGGCGGGCGACGTAGTGGCCCCAATCGATCGTGCCGCGATGATGTGAAAAGTCCTGCATACATTCCCTGATCGGTGCTTCGCCGGATCGGCTCCGGCGCGGCCGCCGTAGTCTGACTCGTTGTCCCAATCCGATGGGATACCAGCGTCAGGCCGTTGGCGGACAATCTCTTTCGACAATCGGCGACATGCCGCACCGAGCGTGTCCGGCTCGTGGCGACATGTCTTCCGCTTTGTCTGGCCGCAAACATAGTGCCCGCCCGCCTGGGGCAGGGGCACGGTCGCGGCACCGATCACGGTGGGGTCAGATCATTTGCAGCGAGGTAAGCGAGGTCAAAGTCCGTCTCAACCTGCATGTCAGCGCCCGGTTTGTGGGGGTGGGGCCTGACGGGTGACTCGCGCGTCCGAGTTGGGCTCCTTTCGTCGTGTCTCTTTGCGAAGGGGTCTCGACTCACTGTGCTCGGGGAGGAGGTATCGCCACCTCCCGTCGACACAGAACGTCAAATGCTCATATAAATCATTATGGCCCATCAGCGCAGCATGGGTCGGGTTCCGGCGCACTCCGGAACGCGACGTCGACCACGATAGTAACATCAAACACGTTTACGACTCCGTCGCAATTGACGTCAGCGGGGCGGTCGTTACAAACGCAAACGTCCGCCGCCGGGTCTATTGTTATGACACTCTTAGTAAAACTGGGAGTGTATGGTGTCGCAGTTCCGCATTGGTAATAGCGAAGATGTTGCCCGGGCGTGAAACAGCATGTGTCGATCTCAAACGTCCCCGGGGCACAATTGACATCAAATGTTAAGACGAGCGACGGTGTGCCGGCACCTGGGGATCCATCGGAGCCAGCAGTCATGCACCCAATGGCGGCCAACAAGCGAGCACCGTCGGGGCTAATATAGTCAGGGGCACTATTGCCTGTCCATGTGCTCGATACTGGGCCACTACAGGACTGGACAGCCGGTGTAGGCCGCGTGTTAACTACGTAAAACTGAAATGAGCTAGAGAGACGGGATTGGACAGTATAGCCTGCATACGATGTCCAATACGATCCCCCCGTCAGTGTTCTGATCTCGAAGGGTGCTTCAATGCTCTCAACGTCAATATCATTTGAGAAATAAATCCCCACAGAGATATCTGTCGCTCCAGGCGACACTGTTCTTGGCTCTACAACGACCGAATTCGCGGCCCAAGCTGACGTCGCGCACAGCAGAGCTGCCGCAATCCCTACGGCAAGTGTGATGCGATTCATGGTTTCCTCCATGGTCACTGCTCTCTGTCTCCCTTACGTCCATCCACAAAAAACCCCGGCTTCTTGTCGCATCGCGCGTTGACAGGTGTGGCAGCCGAGATCACAGTCAGTGTCCTATGTCAGTTCCGTATTGAACGTCTACTTCACTCGTTCGCTCTCTGGTTTCGCTCTGCCTCCTTTCACCTTGGGTCCCCTGTTGGGGGTCGTCGCTTCGTTTCCGGTTAACCCGTCCCCGGGGGGATCGCACCCCCCGGGGTGGGCGTCGATGCCTGTTACTTCAACAGGACCATCTTCTTTGTAGCCGTGAACTCACCGGCACTCAAGCGATAGAAGTACATACCGCTGGCAACCGGCGAATGGCTTTCGTCCGTGCCGTCCCACGTTACAGAGACGCCGATGTCATTGGCGCCGCTGAATGAGCGGACCGACTGACCGGCGACGTTGTAAATGGTCAGCGACCAGTCGCTCTGTTCTTTCAGGTCGACTTTGATCACTGTACCGGCGTTGAACGGGTTCGGATAGTTCTGGTGCAGCGAGTACTCCGTTGGACGGAGCACGCTGGCCGAATTGACGCTCAACAGCGCGCCGCTTCTATCCGAGGCCTGGACTTCCACCAACTCCATCGAACCGTCACCGCTGACCGGGATGCGCACGAGGTTGTGCGCGCCCGCGACCAGGTGGGTCGGGTTTTCCGGATCGGGCGCGACGAGGATTCGCAGCTCGCCATTGCGGGCCGCGGAACGGATCGTCATGCCTTCGCCGCTGGTGAGTTCGGGTTCGCCAACCTCAAGACCGGCATAGCGATAGACGAACACGGCGCCGCCGAGCTCGACACTGCCGACGGTCCGGACGGTGACCGCGTTGTTGACACGGTCGGTGATGACGTCCAGAGAGTTGGCATACGGCGAGAGTTTCGGCTGGGCCGGGAACGGCTGTTCGTCACCGGTCAGAATGCGAATGAGGTAGATCAGGTCGGCCACGGTGAGCACGATGCCGTCATCATTGATGTCGGAGGCCAGAATCTGGACCTGCGCCAATGTGGCGTCGGGATTCCAGACCGTGCCGCCATAGATGAAGTATCTGGCATAGAGGACCGCGTCGCCGATCTCGTTGGCGATACCGTTGAGGTTCAGATCGCCGCGATCGTCCGGGGGCTCGATGATGCAAATCGCGCCGCCGCAGAACGAAATCTCGCGGACGAATTCATACTTCGGATCTTCCGGGCACTCGTAGTTGGGGCCGAACGCGACGCCGCCGTCAAAGCGCGGCACCCAGAGCGTATCGCCCGACCTGCTGGAGATGGTGTTGTCTCCGCAGTCATACGAGCAGAACCCGACGTGCGGGCAGGTGTTGATGAAATTGCGGTCCGCCGTCACGAAGAACGTCAGACACGCCAGGATGTCGCCATCGAGGTTGAACAGCAGGGGATCCAGCGCGACACCATTGTTCATGTCGGCAATGCCGACCAGACGGATGAATCCATCCGGGCAGCCGCCGCCGCAATTACCACCGAACATGCCTGTACGCCACGTGAAGTACTCCCAACCCGGACCGCCGTCAGCCAGCGAGGGCTGCGACGCACCCAGGAAGGACAGTGCGCTCTGATCGTAGCAGACCAGCAGATCGAAACCGCCCGCGTCATCGGGCACTGCGCCATGCTCGGCCACGATGCAAATCGTGGCGTTCATGCCGTTGAGCACCTCGGTGTACGCGTTGCCGGCCTCATCCTGAACCGAAATGCAGGGGTTCTCGAAGATGAGGTCATGCGAGCACAATACCGAGTCGCAGCCGTCCGACAACCAGTACTCGACTGTTTCGGCATTGGTCTCGCCGCCGGGACGAGTCGCTTCAAGGTTGTTGCCGTTGAAGTCGGCCCATGCCGGACCGCTGGTCTTGCTGTAGGTGAGAGCATCGCCATCGGCATCACTGGCCGCAAAGGGAATCACAACCGGTGCCCCCTGCGGGGTGAGTGTCGGAGCAAGGTTCTCACAGCTCGGAGCGGTGTTGGTCGCCGTGTAGTCGAACTCGCAAATCTCGACCTGACCGGCGTCATCCGTCACTTCGATTTGGACCGTGAATGCGTCGCCGCAATCACCGTCGTAATCCCAAACCGAACCGGTGAGCGATCCCTCAGGCGTCAGCAGCACGTAGCTGTACGGATCGCAGCCGCCGGAAACCGAGTTCTCAACGTCTTTCGACGCGGTGCCCGGATTCCAGTGAACCGTCTCGTCGGTGCAACTGACAACCAACGGGGTCGCGTTTACGTTGACCGTAAACGAGGCCTGGTCGCAAGGACAAGCGTTGGCGTTGTCGCCGACGCCGACTGTCACTTGATGTTGACCGACATCGGCACAGTCCGCCGTGTAGGTCCACAGGCCGCTCGCACTGACGTCACCGATACCGTTCCCGACTTCGCAGAACCCCAGACCACCGGTGTTATCCGGGTCGCTGGAACTGGCCTGGTTCTGGGCTTGCTGCCCAACCGTCACATTGATGACGGCGTCGGTAAAGGTCGGCTCTGTCGGGCACAGATCGGCCAACAGGGTGATGGTCCCCGCGGTCCAAGACACCGCGACCGGAGCGCCAACGTTGTTGGCGTAGTTCAGGTGGCTTCCGGGCGCAAAGCAGGCGGTGTCGATCACGAAGTCACCGACGAGGCCGTTGCCGTCGAAGGTGAACAGCAGGGAAGGCGTCCCGCCGTCAGATCCGATCGGGAAAAAGGTCACCCCGCCGGCAACGCCGCTGAACAGGTACCCATCCGGGCTGATGCCATCCGAGTTCGGAGCACCGCTGAAACCCGCATACGTGCTGGATGTCGGACCCGAACAGACTTGTGCGCCTGGCGTGTTCTGGTAGTTGACTGTCTGGAAACCTCCGCCTGCGGCCGTCAGCACGCTGCCGACAAGTCGGCCCTGAACCGTGACCGTAAATGACGGAGCCACGGCGATGTAAGCGCCGTTAGTGCTCGTTCGCAGTTCGAGCGGAAACACCGCAGCCGAGAGCTCAACATCGTTCTCGAAGAAAACACCGGCGGTTATCCCCGTCGTCGCAGCACCCACGGCTTTGTTCTCACCAGACGCAGCGTTCAGCGCAAGGGCCGGGGCGCTCAGGAGGAAGACCAAACAAGCTGCCAGGCAAATGGTCATTCCAATTCGCTTCATTATGAATCTCCTTAACAGACTTCTAAGTTGCTGTCTCGAGTTCCTCGTCGATAGGCACGTTCGCACGAGGAACACACGCGTTAGCAAGTCCCCCTGATTACTGTGCCAAGCATTCGCTGCGTGCCTCATTATCTCAACTTTCCTTTAAACCTCACCTCCACAGGACCTGTGAGTGATTGGTTGACTGACTACTGAATTGGAGTGAGCGTTCAAAGGCTGACTCTTCGTCCGCAACACCTCCTCTCGCCATGACACTGAATTGGGGTTAACGGTCTGTACTGCTTGTTCTGCTTCCCGATCTTAAAACGGACACGACCCGGACCAGCCGGCGCGGCCTCGTCGATTCGCGCCCCGCTGCGACTCCGGTACGGCCCGCATGTTAGCGTCAGATAAACTCATGGTAAACTGCGCGAGGGCCCTTGCGAACGGCCCGTGTTGACTGGTTGCGTTCAACCTCGATCGGCGACCCGACAACGCATTCATGGACACGCGACACATACAGACACTGCGAGCTGCGAGTGCGCCCCCCATTCTCGATTCACGCACCGGCGACGATTGCCGCTTCAGGTTCGGTGCGTCATCAACTACCGACTGGTGGTGCCGTCCCGTAACTCAGCCGTGTGCGACCATTCCGCGAACAGTCTGCGACATCACGGGGCAAGCTTTGTCACGCGTGTTGCGTTCCTCAGATCCGTAAAGAACAACTGTGTACACAATGCCAACTCGTTTGTGGTAAATGGCGGTCGGCGTTGAGAATATAGACCGAGTCCAGTAATCTGTCAACCCACTTTCTGCGCGTCCTGTCGGCCTTTTCGCGGACTGCCGCGATGGGCGCAATTTTTGACAGGAGGGTTCTTTGGGTCTGACGTCCTCTTTCCGTGTTCGGGATTGTGATCCCGATCACCCGATGGCCACAGTCCATTCACCGGCAACGAGTTACTGCTCGGTGGACACGCTGATGCGTCAATTAGTCAGGGCTGTAGCAGGGGCGGGTATGCGACCGCCGCGCGATACGAATTCATCGGAGACAAACCGGGGGACCGGCATGACGGTGGCCGAACCGAGCAGGCCGCCGAACTCGACACGGTCGCCGGGCGACCGATTGGGGACGGGGATGACCCGCACGGCGGTGGTCTTATTGTTGGCCACGCCGATGGCCATCTCATCGGCGATAATCGCGGCGATGGTCTGTGGAGTCGTGGCGCCGGGTATCGCCAGCATATCCAGGCCAACGGAACAGACAGCGGTCAGGGCCTCGAGCTTCTCGATCGAGAGCGCGCCGGCCTCGATGGCGGCGGTCATGCCGGCATCTTCGGCCACCGGGATGAATGCGCCGCTCATCCCACCCACATAGGAGGACGCCATCAGTCCCCCTTTCTTGACGGCATCGTTGAGCAGATACAGGGCCGCTGTCGATCCGGGCGCACCGAAGCGCGAAATCCCCATGGCCTCGATCACCTGTGCGACGGAGTCCCCCTCAACCGGGGTGGGCGCCAGCGAAATGTCCACGATTCCGAACGGAACCCCGAGCCGTCGGCTCATCAACCGGCCGACCATCTCCCCCATTCGGGTGATCTTGAAGGCGGTTCGCTTGATCGTCTCGGCGAGATCGCCGAGATCACAGTCGCCGGCGGTCCGCACCGCTTCGAGGATGACCCCCGGCCCGGAGATCCCGACATTGATCGTCGTTTCCGGTTCTGAGACACCGTGGAATGCTCCGGCGACAAAGGGGTTGTCTTCGGGGACATTGCAAAAGACCACGAGTTTGGCGCACCCCACGCCGTTGGCGGCGGCGGTCTTCTCGGCGGTGGCGTGGATGGCGTGGCCCATGACATTGACGGCATCCATGTTGATGCCGGCCTTGGTGGACGCAACATTGACCGATGAACAAACGCGCTGTGTCGTCGAGAGCAGTTCGGGGATCGCCTCCATGAGGGCGCGATCGCCAATCGTCGAACCCTTCTGTACGAGCGCGGAGAACCCACCCAAATAATCGACGCCGATCTGGGCGGCGGCGGCATCGAGGTCTCGTCCGATGCCGACCATCTCGGACGCGCTGAATCCATCCGCGACGATGGCCAGGGGGGTGATGGCGACACGCGTGTTGGCGATCGGGGTGCCATATTCGGAGGCCACCTGATGCGCCGCGCTCACCATCCCTGATGCCACGCGACGGATCTTGGCCGCCATTTTCTCGCCGGTGGCCGCGGCGCTGTCGCATCGGCAATCGCGCAGCGAGATGCCGACGGTGACGGTGCGGATGTCCAGGTGCTCCGCGGTCGTCATGCGGATCGTTTCGATGATTTCGCGCTGATCCAGGGGCATGAGGGGTACGACGGTGCGTGCGGTTAGATTCTGTGCATGGCCCGGAAGACGTCCTGATGCTGAGCGACGACCGTGATGCCGAGACGCGATTCGACCTCGGACAGCTTGCTTTGGAGGGCGGCGAAATCGACCGACGCCTTCGACAAGTCCACGATCATAATCATCGAGAAGAATTCCTGAAGAATCTTCTGGGTGATGTCGGCGATGTCGGCGCCGCATTCGGCCATGACCGCGGTCAGGGCGGCGGCGACACCGGGACGATTGCGTCCGAACGAAGCGACGATGATGCGATTGCCGTCCTGACCATCCGCAGAATCCTCCGGGTGTGCTTCGCCCGACGGTCGGGACGTGTCGGAACTGTTCCCCACAAGCGTGTGGGCGCGGTCAGTCATCTCGGCTTCGCTGTCGGCGTCGGATGCCGGCGGCGTCTTGTCACGTTCCCGATCCAGTGCGCGGATTGCCGCTTCGACCGTAGCGCGATCGGCGCGATCGCCCAGTTGGGTCACGGCAGCGGCGGAAACTCGTCGTATGTCTTCGTCGGACAGCGGCATCCGGATTTCCTCAGGTCGGCGCCGTGTCGTCTGGGCCGCGCGCGTCGATGTTGTCGATGATGCCGACCACCGCCGCCTCGATGGAGCAATTCTCATCGCCGACCGCCAGTCGCGCCGCGCGTCCATAGGCGACCATGACCTTCTCGCCGACGCCGGCCCCCAGCACATCGGCGGCGACCACGACATCGGTGTTGGGGGCCCTGTTCAAACCCTGTGGCCGCACCAGGAGAAACCGCAGCGACTGAAGATTGGCGACCTTCTTCGTCGACCAGAGTTGTCCGATCACTGTCCCGATAAACACGCGCGAGCCCCTATTGTCCCCTGCGTCGGTCCGCCTCGAGCAGCAGGCGCAGCAGGAGAACTTTGTCGGCACGGGCAATCTCGCGTCCGCTGATCGGCAGATCGCCGCGCCGTCGCGCCAGACGGCGCAGCGCTACGACGGTCATCGACGCATAGCCGGTCGTTGAACCCGTATCCGGGAGCTCAGTCATCGGACGAGCGGGCTGTCGCCCGGGTACGGGGCGCGATTGTGAAGGGGAACGGTTTGATCGCGGAGTGGTCGGCTTGGCGACGATGTTGGAGGGCGTTTCGAGGATCACGCCGAGTCCCTCGTCGGGGCGTGGGATGACGACGGAAGTCAACACCTTGCCGATCTTGTTGCCGGCCGCCACACCGGCATCGACTGCCGCCTGGACCGCGCCAAGCTCCCCTTCTATATGAATGGTTATCAATGCCGGATCGGTGCGTTCGGTTTTGACGATCCTGACGGCGGCGGCTTTGGCGGCCGCATCGGCCGCTTCAATGGCGCCGATCAGCCCCACACATTCGATCAGTCCCAGCGCCTGACGCTCCATTGTCTTGACCATGGAAATCGGCGGCCAATATACCGGTGCTGCTGGTCGCAAGTCTAACGGATTGTCGGGTAGGGCGATGGATCAGCCGCGGCGTTGCACCGAGAGAACACGGTCGATCCCGGCGAGGTCTTTATGGAATCCCGGGACACCCCATTCGCGGCTGGCGGCGACGATCTCCGCAACCGTCCCGGCCTGATCGAATCCGATTTCACAGATGAAGGCACCGGCCAGTCGCAGTCGGCCCGGCGCAGATCGAAGCAACCATTCAATGATCTCGGTGCCCGATTCCCCTGCGAACAGTGCCGTGTGCGGCTCGTAGTCGACGACCGACCGCTCGATCGCTGTGTCGCCGCAGGCGATGTAGGGGGGATTGCTGACGATCAGGTCGACCGTATGATCCTCGCAGACCGGGTCAAGTCCGTTTCCGACGATGAACTCGATGCGCGAATCGAGATCGTATCGGCTTGAATTGGCCTGCGCGATTTCAAGTGCGTCCGGTTGTGAGTCTATCGCCGTGACGGTAATGTCGCTGCGCGCGTGTGCCAGCGCCACGGCGATGTTTCCCGACCCGGTTCCGACATCAACGACACGGAGTCGATGTCCGGCCTGCCTGGGTGGAAGGTGCCTGAGGGCGACATCGACAACGGTTTCGGTCTCCGGCCGTGGAATGAGGACGCGCGCATCACACAACATGTCCAGTCCATAAAACTCAACGTGCCCCAACACGTGGGCCAGCGGTCGGCCGGTCAGTCGGTCGTTGGCCAGTGATTCCAGACGCCGCAACCGCTCGGGAGACAGTTCCTCACTGTGGCGAAGCGTCAACTCGGTCGGACGCGCGCCGACGATTTCTCCGAGCAATCGGTCGGCTTCGGTGGCGGCGGTCTCTTCGGCGACGGTGCGGAGAATCCGGACCAACTGCCGTCGCATTGCGGCGATCGTGATCGGCGAGCCATCGAACGGGGAAGACATAAGCTGGCTCAGAGGGAGATCATCAGGCCAATGCGCGGGCGGTGGCTTGTTGTCCCAGTCGCTTACGTCGATCATCGGCGCGCAGCGCCTCGATGATTTCTTCCAAGTCACCTTCGATGACGGAATCGAGGTTTTGCAGCGTCAGTCCGATGCGGTGATCCGTGACGCGATTCTGCGGAAAGTTGTATGTGCGAATCTTGGCGGAGCGATCGCCGGTGGAAACCATTTGTTTGCGTTCGGCCGCGAGTTTGGCATCGCGTTCGGCCTCGGCCACCGCGAACAGACGGGCACGCAGCACCTTCAGTGCCTTGTTCTTGTTTTTCAGTTGCGACTTTTCATCCTGACAGGAGACGACGGTTCCAGTCGGAAGATGGGTGACACGCACGGCCGAGTCGGTCGTATTGACCGACTGCCCGCCGGGCCCGCTGGAACGAAAGACATCAATGCGCAAGTCCTCGGGGCGAATCTCGATTTCGACTTCGTCGGCTTCGGGGAGCACCGCCACGGTGGCGGCAGACGTATGGATGCGTCCCGCGGCCTCGGTCACCGGGACCCTTTGGACGCGGTGAACGCCCGATTCGAATTTGAGCGTGCCATAGGCGCCGTCGCCGTTGACGGCAAAGGCGACTTCCTTGAACCCGCCAACGCCGGTTTCGCTGGAGCCCAGCATCTCGATTCTCCATCCCTTGCGTTCGACGAAGCGCGTATACATTCGCATCAAGTCGGCGGCAAAGAGGGCCGCCTCTTCCCCGCCGGTTCCGGCACGGATTTCGACGATCGCCGGCCTGGCGTCATTCGGGTCGCTCGGCGTCAGCGCATCTTCGAGCCGCTGAGCCAGCGCCTTGCGCTCGCTATGCAAACGAACCAAATCGTCTTGTGCCATTTCCGTCAATTCCGGATCTGCATCCTCGTCCACGATCGCTTCCGCATCGGCGATTTCGCCGATCAGGACACGGTATTGCTCCCCGAGCGCCAGAGTCTCGGACAAGTGCCGATGCTCGCGGCCCAGCGCGCGCATCCGGCGCGCGTCCCTGACCGTTACGGGATCGCTCATGGACTGCTCGATATCGCGAAAGCGTCGCGCCATCCCTTCGATCAACTCCAACAACTCATCGGTGGGTTTGTCTGGGTTCATCGAATACCGTCACTCCGACGCACTGTGACCAGCAGTGGCGTCCCCATCAGAGACGCCAAGGATCGGCCCCGCGGGGCGGGACGATGGAGTCGCTAACTGCCGGAGGCGGGCGACTTCGCGGCGGATTTGTCCTCCAAACCATACTTGCGGAGGAACTTTTCGACGCGACCGGCGGTGTCGACCAACTTCTGTTTTCCGGTAAAGAAGGGATGGCAGGCCGAACAGATATCGACCGCGAGGTCTTTGACCGTCGAGCGCGTCGGAATCTGATTGCCGCACGCGCAATGGATCACGGTGTCAAAGTATTGCGGGTGAATGCCTTCTTTCATCATAACGCTCCATCAAGAATGTCGAACCGCAAATATACGTTGCTGTGCACCAACCCCACAAACGTTTTCAGGTTCCCGGGGAGACCTCTGGCGCGGTTTCGGATGCGTTCAGTAAGAGTGTATAAAGCAGCCAACTCTGCGACGCCGAAAGCCCATTGGAGACAAGGGCTTTCGATGCCTTGATGCTGACCATTGCGCTGACTGCGGACGAATCCTCAAGCAGTCGGGTCAGGGCGGACGTCAACTCCTCCCCCGGACGTCGAGAACGCCGCTGCACCGCACCACGCCATCGGGTATGTAAGGTCTCCAGCCATCGGTGTCCCTGGACTAAGTCGCGCAGATGCTGCCGGGCACGGTCATACCGAGTCCCAATGCGCAGGCCCGTATTCGAGACTGGGACATCAACCAGGCGCTCATGAATTCGACGAATCAAGTGCCCATACAGACGCCGTCGTTTTTTCCACGTGCTGGGCGCCCCAAGGGCGAGCTCAAAGCAGGGTCGTCCATAAAAGGGCGCGACCACCCACAAGTAGCAGCGATTGCGATCTTCGCCGTCAAAATACGCCTGACGCTGATATTCCCAGACCATCCGCAGATATCGGTCGGTTTGATCCGATTCGGGGAACGTGTCGACGAAATGCCGCAACTGTTCCGCCATGAAACCCGGACTGAAGCCGAAGATGGCGCCGATTTGTTCGGATGTGAAGGCGGCGGCGCGGTCGAACATCAGCCCGATCAGATTATCGTCTGATCCAATTCTCTGATGGGGCCGGCGTTCCGGCATCACCAAATCGCCCCCTTCTCCGGTCCAAAGAACCGCTCCGGATCCATGCTCGGATACGATTTCGGAGAGGTACTCGTCGGCGTAAGCCATGGCCCCGGAATTGCGACCATCGGTCATCCTGATGAGCCGATTGGCCGTGGCAAGGGGCGGTTCGCTGAGCCGAACGACCGCGTGGGGGAAGCCGCAGAGTTCCGCGATCCGGGCGGCAATGCCCGCTTCGCGGTCACCATGCTGCCGGCCGTAGACGAAAGTCCGGGCGACCACCCTGATGCCGGCGCGATGAAGCGATCCGGCCACCGCACGCGAGTCCATCCCTCCTGACAGAGAAACGACATTGCGGTCACCGGTCAGCGCCGCACGACGCGCTGTTGATGCGATCAGCTCGGTTGAGAGACGTGCGGTGCATTCCTGGAATCCGCCGGTCCATTCGCGCTTGTCTGCCGCCCACGGCCTCTGATTGAGGACTTGGGGGGGCAGGTCCCCGTCAATCTTCCAGCACAGGACAGCACCCGGCGGCAGGCGAAAAACCCCCTCCGAGGTTGTTCGATCTCCCCACGGAAACCCGAAGACAAGACTTTGCGCGACGCCCAAACGATCGGGGCGCTTTCCACCACATAAGACCCGAATGAACTTCGGCTCACGCGATACGAGAAGGCGGCCGGAATCAAACGACCAGAAGACCGGCAATCGGCCCAGCACATCAGAGGAAATGAACACTGCGTGATGCGGGGGCGCAGTGATCGCGACAATGACAAAGTCACCGTCCGATGCAGCGGCAATGTCGGAGATCGCCGCGGCCGTCGCTTCGGGAGTAGCCGACTCGCTCAGCAACCGACAGAGGTCAGGCACAATCGGCGGAGGTTGCGAATAGACCATCCCTTCGATCAGTAGAGTCGTTGCATCCTGGACTTCGACCTGAACCGGGTATTCGGGGTAGGCCACAAATGACAAGTGGACATGCGCTGATGACGCGACTTCCCGGACGGCATAACGCGCATCGTGACACATCGACGCAGATGCGCGCGCAATGCGGGTGGCAAGTTGCTGATCCAGACCATTGCGGTCCGCTGCAAGACCGAATCCGGGCATATCGAGCCGACACCAACACTCAGTCAGAGATGCGGCAGACCGAGCGTAGGCGTTCAAAGGACGAAAGACAACGAATTCCGGTCAACAAGTCGCATTGGACGATTGTCGGCGGCAGTGATTGACTTGGTCTGAGGTCGCGGTGATATTCTCCCGGCCGCTGCTGCGGACCGCTCTCCCTATGGCGCGTCTCCACGAATACAAAAGCAAAGCTCTCCTGTCGGAGGCCGGATTTTCGGTTCCAAGGGGGCAGGTCGTACGCCATCCCTCCGAAGTCGGCGCGGCGATTCCCAAAATCGGCCTGCCGGTAGTGGTTAAAGCGCAGGCGTGGACCACGTCACGAGCGTCGCAGGGGGCGATCGCCTTCGCTGACGATCACCATGAAGCCGCCACAGCAGTCGCCAGGATGTTGTCCCTGAAACTGGGCGGGTTCGATGTCACTGAGATCCTCATTGAACAGAAGCTGGATATCACGCGGGAATTCTACGCCGGGGTGATCGTCGATGATGCCAACCGTACACCGCTGGTAATCTTTTCTTCCGTCGGAGGAACCGGAATCGAGGAGTTGTCCCGGAAACATCCGAAGAATGTGGCCAAAACCCCGGTCGACATTCGTGTTGGACTGCGCGGATTCGAGGCACGGGATACGGTGCGCCGTGCCGGAGTCACAGGGCAGCTACAATCGGAGCTGGCCGCTGCGTTAGTGGGGCTGTACAAAGTCGCACGCCATTGGGAGTGCCGTTCCCTGGAGATCAACCCGCTGGTACAGACCACCGACGGCAAGCTGGTGGCTTGCGACTGTCGGATGACGGTCGACGATAACGCCGTCTTTCGCCATCCAGAGTTGGAAATCGAGATTGCACGCGAATTCGGACGGCCACCAACTGAACTGGACAAGATCGCGTGGACGGTCGAGAAGGATGACTATCGCGGCACATTCTACTTTATCGAAATGGCGCGCGGCTACAAGCGCGGCGCGGGATACATCGGCTTCCACGGCGCCGGGGGCGGCGGCTCGATGATGTCGATGGACGCGTTGATCCAGCGCGGCTACAAGATTGCCAACTTCACCGACACCTCCGGCAATCCCCCGGCGTCGAAGGTGTACCGCGCCGCGAAGATCATCCTCTCGCAGCCGAATATCGACGGCTACTTCGGTTCGGGGTCGGGAGTCGCATCACAGGAACAGTTTCATTCGGCGCGCGGGCTGGTGAAGGCGTTTTGGGAGGAAAACCTCTCGATCCCGGCCGTGATTCGTCTTGGCGGCAATGCCGAGGATCAGGCCGTTCGCATCCTGACCGAATTCACCAGGAACCTGCCTGCCCCGGTTGAGGGATATAAAAAGGACGACACCGCCGACTTCTGCGCCGAGCGGATGCAGCTCTTAGTCGGAGCGAACAAGGCGAACGCGCAGCCGCGTAAACCAATCGTACCGTCGGTGCCGGTGTTCGAGGCCAAGGACCCATACACGTTCGACACGCCAACCGGGACCATTGTTTACGACCATAAAGTTTGCCGTGACTGTGAATCGAAGATTTGCGTTGAGACCTGTGTGCCACAGATTCTCAAGCTGGAAGACGGCAAGCCGGTGTTGAAGATCTCGCGCGAAGACGCCAAGGGCGGCCAGTGTACCGAGTGTCTCGCGTGTGAAGTGGAATGCCGTGTCGGCGGCAAGGGCGGCGGACGGGTGATGCTGCCGATTCCGGGGCTGGATGAGTATCGCAGCGGCGCAAAGGCAGCGACGGCATGAGCATCCTTGTCGATCAGGAGAAAAAAGTCGTCGTGCAGGGGATTACCGGGCGCGAGGGCATGGCGCGCACCAAGCTCATGCAACGTTACGGGACCCGGGTGGTCGCTGGGTGCACACCCGGCAAGGGCGGGCAGGACGTCCTGGGGGTGCCGGTATACGACACGGTCGCCGAAGCATCTGAGAAGCACGACGGACTGGATGTGGCGGTCATCTTCGTACCGGCGCCCCTCGTGAAAGAGGCGGCTCTGGAGGCGATTGCCGCCGGAATCAAACTCCTCGTGATCGTTCCTGACCGGGTGCCCATCTATGATGTCATGGAGATTGCCGCCGCCGCCAAAGAGAGCGGTGCGAGATTTGTCGGTCCGAACACGTTGGGGCTCTTGTCTCCGGGCAAAGCAGTATTCGGCATGATCGGCGGTTCGGCGGCATCGGCGAAAGACTGGTTCCTGCCCGGGCGGGTCGGCGTCTCTTCGCGTTCGGGTGGAATCACATCGTCGATTGCATACTACTTGTCGCGTGCAGGAATCGGGCTCTCGACGATCATCCATGTCGGCGGCGATGCGATTGTCGGCACCGACCACCCGGCCGTGATGGAGCTCTTTGAAGCCGACCCCGACACCGACGCTGTCGTCATGTTCGGCGAGATCGGCACCTCGCAGGAAGAACGGGTTGCCGACTTGATCGAGCGGAAACGGTTTACCAAACCATTGGTTGCCTACATCGGCGGACGTGCCGCGCAGTCGGGCACGCGGTTCTCGCACGCCGGGGCGATCATCGAAGGGGATCGCGGCACCCATGAGGGCAAGGTCAAGCGGCTGCGCGAGGTTGGCGCGACGCTGGTCGATAACTTCGGCGACATTGCCGATGCGGTCAAATCGGTGATTCAGCCGTTGGACACGGCGAAGATCCCGATTCCGAACTGAGCAAGGACTGATTATGAGCGAGCAGGGTTGGAACACGTCCGTCAGTCAGATCGCACCGAACACGATCCGTTTGCGCGGCTATCCGGTCGAGGAGCTGATGGGAAAGGTGGGATTTGCCGAAGCGATCCTATTGGCGCTGACCGGCGAGATGCCCGATGCGGCCACGGCAATGCTCGCCAACGCGATCTTTGTCTCGTCCATCGACCATGGCCCGTCGCCGCCGTCGGTGCAAACCGCGCGTCTGGTGGCATCGACCGGCGCGCCATTGGGATCGGCGGTTGCCGCCGGCATCCTGGCCATCTCGAAGTTTCATGGCGGCGCAATCGAAGACTGCATGAAGACATTGGAGCACGCCATGGAGCACGCGCGTCACAAAAATGCGTCGTTTGCCAACTCCGCTACAACGATCATCGATGCGTTTAACGCCAAGGGACACCGAGTGTCGGGATTCGGGCACCGTTTGCACACCCAGGACCCCCGTACGACGCGGCTGTTGTCGATGTGCGATGAGGCGGGAAAGGCCGGCGACGGCGTCCGGATGGCGCGCGCGTTTGAGGAAGCGTTTGCCAAATCGGGAAAACCGCTGCCGCTCAATGTCGATGGCGCAATTGCGGCGGTGCTGATCGACCTGGGGATCGCGCCCGGTCTTGCGAATGCGTTCTTCATGATCGCGCGCGTGCCGGGACTGGTCGCCCAGGCACACGAGGAGAAGACACGGCAGAAGCCGATGCGCAGAATCGATCCGGGCAGCGCGGTGTACGACGGTGCGCCGGAACGTCATCTTTGATCAGACACAGGCCGCGGGCAGGGACACCCGTTCGCTTCGCACAGGACAAGCGGCGTGCCGTGCCCACGAGATCGAATTTCCGAGGGTGAAGCGATGCGCGATGAAATCCGAAAGGTTTTCCCGGAAATCAACGAAATCAAAGACGCCTCACTGCGCGAGAAGACAGTCGCGAGCTGGGTGCGCGCGATGGAAGTCAGCGATTTGACGCTCGATGACTTGCGTCAGATGCCGTTCACGCTGCTGGTATCCGATGTGAACGTGACGTTTGTCGAACACGTGCGGACTGTTTGCCGCATGTGCATGGCCTGCTGGGATGTGCTGCACGACGCCTACGGCAGCCGCTTGACGGTCGACCGTGATGTCTTGATCGCCGGTGCGATGCTGGCGGATGTCGGCAAGGTGCACGAGATTACGCGCGTGAACGGCCAATTTGTCAAAAGCGACAAGGGCAAGCTGCTGCGTCACCCGTTCACGGGCGTCGGCATCGCCTGGGAGCAGGGACTTCCCGAGTCGGTTCTGCACGTCATCGCGATGCACTCGAAAGAAGCAACCGACGGCCGCCGCTCGCCGGAATGCATTGTCTTCCATCACGCCGACTTTATCGATTTTGAGCTCGTCGGCGGCTGAGCCCGTCGCAACGAGCCGCTTGCCCGTGCTAAGTGAGCTGAAGACACGCCACGGTCGATTGGGACTGGTCGTTCTGATGATCGTGGCGGCCTGTCTCAGCGTCAGTATCGTTCTCGCTCTGGATGCGCGGTTTCATGCTGACGATTTCCAGCAGATGCCCCGCCTGCAGGTGCCGCTCGGCGATTCGATTGTCGGCTTCTTCACGGCGCCCGACCCCAACGCCTCGCAATATTTTCGCCCATTGGCGCACACGACCCAGCGAGTGTTGATGGCGCTTTTTGGCCCGCGCGCGTGGGTCTTTCACCTGTTAAACCTCCTGCTGCACGTGGCGGCAACGTGCTTTCTGTATCGGTTGGCGAAGTCGGTTGCAGGGACTAAAATCGTCGCCGCCGCCTGCGCGACCGTGTTCGCAGTTCATGCGACACATGCCGAAGCGGTCGTGTTCGCATCGAACATCAGCGGCCTGGGCGGAGCGACATTCTACCTGGGAACGCTGCATTGCCTCGATCGTTTCCGCAAGAATGGGGAGATGAAATGGGCATTGTGGTCGATGATCGGCACGATACTCTCGGCGGGCTTTTCCGAAATCTTTGTCACACTGCCGTTGGCAGCATGGATGATCAGCCGTCAGCGGACAAACGCACGCAGGGCGAAGATGCCTATCGCGGGGATGGTCGCGATCGGTGCGGTCGTGTGGGCGTGGCGGCTCGCCATCGGTGTGCGGACAGAGTACTTGTCGGATACGTTGACGTTGAACCCACTGGGCTGGGTCCGCAACGCGCTATTCTACCTCGCGCACTTCCTTCTGCCGATCCGCAGCATCTTCCATGCAATCGGCTACGAAAACTACCAGCGGTTGCGCGATGCGCTGCCGGTTGTGCCCGACTCGGCCGCATATCTCGCAGTCGTAGCCGCCGCCGCTATAGGAGTCGTTATGGTTGGATTTAGAGTCTGGAAGAAGCTGCCGCAGCCGGTGCGCACCGGACTTCTGCTTGCTTTGGTGACAGCCATTCCGGTCGTGACTCTGAACCGCACGGGAATGCGTTTGCTCTATCTCCCGTCCGTGGGATTGGCCCTGGCGGTGGCGGGACTGATCGCGGCCGATGCCGCCGATCAGTGGCGACGTCGACTGCTGTGGCTGTGGATCGCGATCATGTCTGTCGCGCTGGTCGATCAGGTCGCTGTTTGGCGACGGGCGGGGCGCCTGGCCGAACAGGTACTGACTCAGGCCGCCGATATCCGCGAAGTTTTGTCCGCTGACCGGGCGGTCGTGTTCGCCGATGTCCCGCAGATGCGGGCCGGGGCGATGGTGTTCTCCATCGGCCTCGTGGAAGCGGTCCGTTGGAAGTCGGGGTATGTCGGCGATGTCTATGAGTTTGGAAACATCAACGCCGACACGACCGGAATTCCCCTGGGCGCTGCATGGTACGAATGGAGCGAAGATCGGTTTGTCGGGATCGATGAATTGACGGTGCGAACAAGACGCTCACCCTGAGGCCCTTGCGTTGTGTGGGGGACTCCTTTATATCTTCCACCGCAATCGGGAATCCGTATGGGACAAACAGTCGTCGAAAAGATCGCCACCGCGCACGCGGTCGGGCTGAAGCCGGGTCAGAGGGTCTACGCGGGCGACTTCATTCGCATCCGTCCCAAACACATCATGACCCACGACAACACCTCGGCGGTCATCTCCAAATTCATGTCCATCGGAGCCGCCCGGATTGCCGATCCCAAACAGCCGGTCTTTGCGATCGACCACGACATTCAAAACAAAGACGAGTCGAACCTCGCCAAGTATGCCAAGATAGAGTCATTCGCCAGAGTACACGGGATCGACTTCTACCCCGCCGGGACCGGGATCAGTCATCAGGTCATGGTCGAGGAAGGATACGCCACGCCCGGGCGGCTGGTGGTGGGCAGCGATTCGCACTCCAATCTCTATGGCGCGGTCGCCGCATTGGGGACACCGGTGGTGCGCACCGATGCCGCATCGATCTGGGCCACAGGGACCACATGGTGGCAGGTGCCGCCGGTCGCCAAGGTCAATCTGAAGGGACACCTGCAGCCGGGTGTTGTCGGCAAGGACATCATCATCGCCTTATGCGGGCTGTTTAATCACGATGAAGTGCTGAACATGGCGGTCGAGTTTGTCGGCGAGGGCGTGGCGCCATTGTCGATGGATCAACGCCTGAGCATCGCCAACATGACCACCGAATGGGGCGCGTTGGCCGGGGTTTTCCCATTTGATGAAGTCTTGCGCGACTATCTCTACGGGCGTGCCGACTACCTCAGCGCCAAAGCCAATGGCAGTGCTCGGATCACGCGCGATGCGGTGGACACTTGGTACGCCCAGCGGCTGTCACCGGACGACGATTCGCACTATGACATCGAATTGACATTGCACCTCGCCGGTGTGATACCCCATGTGTCGGGACCCAATCACGTGAAAGTCATGCGGGCGCTGCCGGAGATTGAGAAAGAACGTGTGCGCATCAACAAGGCGTATCTGCTCAGTTGCGTGAATGCGCGTCTGGAAGATCTCGCCGAAGCGGCCAGGATCATGCGCGGGCGCACAGTCGCCGAAGGCGTGACGTTCTATGTCGCGGCGGCATCGGCGAATGTGCAGCGACGGGCCGAAGAACTCGGATACTGGAAGACGCTGGTCGATGCCGGCGCGGTCACATTGCCCTCGGGGTGCGGGCCGTGCATCGGTCTGGGGCAAGGCACGTTGGAAGCAGGCGAGGTCGGCATCAGCGCCACCAACCGTAATTTTCAGGGACGAATGGGGCACCGTGACGCGATTGTCTACCTCGGCAGTCCCGCTGTCGTGGCGGCATCGGCAGCGGCCGGCTACATCGCATCGCCGACAAAGTTTGAGAATGTCGATGCGCGAGTCGAGATTATCAAACACGGGCGCGCCCAGCGCGCAGCCGAAAGCTCCGAGATTGTGGCGGGATTTCCCGACAAGGTCAGCGGACGACTGCTTTGGTTGCCGGTCGATAATCTCAACACCGACGGTATCTACTCCGGTAAGCTGACCTACCGAGACGATGTCACCAAGGACGAAATGGCGATGGCATCATTTGAAAACTATGATCCCGACTTCAAAACCATCGGGCAGAAGGGCGATGTCGTGGTCGCCGGGCAAAACTTCGGCACCGGCTCGTCGCGCGAACAAGCGGCGACCTGCCTGCTGTATCGCGGCATCCCCTGCGTCATTGCGTATTCTTTTTCGGAAACCTATAAGCGCAATGCGTTCAACAATGGTTTTGTGGTCTTCGAGTGTCCGGAACTGGTCGAGTATCTGCGTGAGAAGTACAAGGGCCAAAGCGGCAAGACGGTGGTCGGCACAACGATTGATATCGACTATCAGGCATCGGTTCTCTCGCTCGATGGCCAGTCATTCCCGTTCTCTCCCTTGTCAACCGTCGCGCAGGCATTGGTTGTCGCTGGAGGAGCAGAGAATCTCGTGCGCTCGCAGTTGTAATTGAAGACATGGCCCCTCGGCCTCGCTCGGAACAAGCAGGCGCCTCGCCCTCCACGAACATGGACTCACTCTGACCAGGGGCGTTAACGGAGCCAATTGTTCTCAGGGAGACTTTCATAATGCCCAAGTACAAAATCGCCTGGATGCCCGGAGACGGTGTCGGGCACGATGTGATGGAAGCGGCGCGCATTGTGTTGGATGCACTCCAGCTCGACGCCGAATACATCCCCGCTGACATCGGCTGGGAGTTCTGGTGCCAAGAGGGCAATCCACTGCCCGAACGGACGCTTCGGACGCTGCGCGAAACCGATTGTGCGCTCTTCGGCGCGATTACCTCCAAGCCGAAGGAAGAGGCCGAAGCCGAGCTGGCACCGGCGCTCAAGGGCAAGGGATTGCAGTACCGTTCGCCGATTGTCGGGCTGCGGCAGGCGTTGAACCTGAAAACCAATCTGCGGCCGTGCAAAGCGTACGCGGGCAACCCGCTTAATTACCGGGACGACATCGATCTGGTGGTGTTTCGCGAGAACACGGAGGACCTGTATTCGGGGGTCGAATTCCATCCTGTCCCCGATCCTGTCAGAGCCACGCTATCTGAACACAATAAAGCGATGAAGAAGTTCGACAATGTCGCCGCCAAAGATCTGGCCATCTCCTGCCGGGTCATCTCACGTGCCGCCAGCGAGTCGATTGTCACAGCGGCATTTGAGTATGCGAAAAGGTATGGGTACAAGTCGGTCACAGTCGTCGAGAAACCCAATGTGCTGCGTGAGACATCGGGATTGTTCGTGCGCGCCGCGCGCGAAGTCGCCAAAAAATATCAGGGCATCGAGCTGATCGAAACCAATATCGACGCGATGTGCATGTGGCTGGTGAAGAATCCACAGAATTACGGCGTCCTGGTCGCCTCCAACATGTTCGGCGACATCATTTCCGATCTGTGCGCGCAACTGGTCGGCGGGCTGGGATTCGCATCTTCGGGGAACATCGGTGATGACTACGCGGTCTTCGAGCCGACTCATGGCTCCGCGCCGAAGTACGCGGGGCAGCACAAGGTCAATCCGATGGCGATGCTGCTGACCGTCAAGCTCATGCTTGACTGGCTTGGTGAGACCGCTCAGGCGTCGCGTCTGGAGACGGCGATTGCCACTATCATCCGGGAAGGCGAGGTCCGCACCTACGACATGGGCGGGTCGAGCACGACTCTTGAGGTCGCGCAGGCGGTGGCGAGGAGACTATAGAGTGTCTTCCAGCGCTCTGGTGTCTTTGAGCGTACCGCTGACTTGCCGGCGCAGTTTGATGCGGGTCAGTTCGTGGTCGGATTCAAAGCCCCAACCCGCCATCAAGTCCTCGTCGCGCCGGATCTCGACATAGCTTTCTGTGCGAATCAGACGCTTCTCGTCGTCCCAGGCGAGACGGTCCGTGTCGAGCGTGCGTCCGTCATCGGTGACGATCCTGACTTTCCCGTACACTTCAAAAAACCGTTCCCGTTCGCGGACGAGCGCTGAGTCGGCGGTGAGTGTCGAGGTGTGGACGCCTTCCTCATCGAAGAAGTCGACCTGCAACGTGTACGCCCACGCCGAGTCTCGGTCGGAGTAGCTGATAATCCGGTTGCTGACGATGCGCGTGGTTACAACCGCGCCGGTGAGGAATACCGTGGTCGCGTTGGTCGCTTCAGAGGTGGGGTAGGACTGCGTTGTCGGCGGCGCATCCTGCCCGGACTCGACGCAGGAAAACAGTACGAGAGCGCCCAGAATCATCAAGCGGCGCATGGCTTATACCACTCCGGCGGAGAGGATGTCGTGCATGTGAAGGATGCCGACCGGACGATGATCGGGGTCGACGATCAACAGGCAGGTGATCTTGTGCTCTTCCATAAACGCCAATGCCGCGACCGCCAGTTCGCCGGAGTCGATCGTCTTGGGATTGGCCGTCATCAGATCGCCCGCCGCGAAGTCATAGAGGTTGCTGCGCTGCTCCAACCGACGGCGCAAGTCACCGTCGGTGAAGATTCCGATCAGACATCCGTCGGAATCGATGACGGCCGATGCGCCCATCCGTTTGCGTGTCATCTCGACAAGCAACTCCTGAAATGTAGCGGACGTTGCCACTCGCGGGACCCGGTCGCCGGTGTGCATGAGGTCGGCGACGGTCAACAGCAGGCGGCGTCCCAGCGCGCCCTTGGGGTGCAGCATCGCAAACTGCTCAGGTGTGAATCCGCGTTCAGACAATAGCGTCACCGCCAGTGCATCGCCCATTGCCAGCGCGGCGGTGGTGGAGTTGGTCGGCACCAGGCCATTGGGTTCGGCTTCTCCGGCGACCGACACATCGAGAATCACGTCGGCGCGGCGCGCCAAATCACCCATCGTGTTCCCGGTGATGAGAATGATCGGAACACCGAGACGCTTGATGGCGGGCAACAAGTCGCCGATTTCATCGGATGCGGCCGACTTGGAGATGACCAGCATCGCATCATCGGCGCCGACAATTCCCAGATCGCCATGTCCCGCCTCGGCAGGGTGCAGGAACTGCGCGGGTGTTCCGGTCGATGAGAGTGTTGCGGCGATCTTCTGACCGATGAGACCCGATTTCCCCATGCCCGTCACGATGACGCGTCCCTTGACCCTTAGCAGGAGATCGATCGCCTCGGCAAAACGGAGATCGAGTTTCGGCAACAGCCCGGTTAGCGCATCCGCTTCGCCGGCGATGACATCGTGTGCGATGCGCAACAGGCGATCCGCGCGCGAGACAACATCGCGCGATGGATGTGTAGGGGGGACCGTCTTTGTGAAAGGGCTCATGGTCGTTTTCCGTAACATTCGGGCCGCACCGACTCAGTCGGGCCATTCGTACCCGCGCGCTTCCAGAAGCGCATCGATTGCCTCGCGCACGATGCCGCCTCCTCCGCGCGATCGTCCGACCCACTGCGCCGCTTCCAGAATGCGCGGATGCGCATCGGCAGGGGCCAGCGTGATTCCCGCCCTCCGAAACACGCCCAAGTCGGGCAGATCGTCGCCGATGAAGAGGCACTCCGCGTCGGAAACAAGGTGGCGTGATTTAACTTCTTCGTAGGTCGATTTCTTGTCACGGACGCCCTGGTTCAAATCGTCGATGCGCAGGAACTCGGCACGGTGTCGTGTCGCGCCGTCATCGTTGCCGGTGATGATCGCGAATTTCAGCCCTGCCTTGTGGCCCATGAAGATTCCGACTCCGTCGGGCACCCAGAAACACTTGGTGCGCTCGCCGCTTTCGGAGACAGAGACCCGGTTGTCGGTGAGGATGCCGTCGAAGTCGAATATCACCAGCTTTACCGTTGCCAATCGCTCGTCGCTTGGACGGGGCTTCTCAGACATGCGGTCCCGCCGCTGCTGTGCGTTCGATAATCTCAGCAGAGGTTTCGAACAACTCGTTCAAGCGCTCCAATGGCCACTGCGTCATCGCATCGCTCCTGGCGTGTGTCGGATCGGGGTGCACTTCGCAGAAAACGGCATCGACACCGACCGCCAGCGCCGCCCGCAGGAGCGGCAGGATGAATTCGCGACGCCCCCCGGACGATCCCGATGCGCTCCCCGGCGTCTGCACGGAGTGCGAGGCATCGAAACAGACCGGAAACCCCTGAGTGCGCATGATGACCAGTGAGCGAAAGTCGACAACAAGATCACGGTATCCGTGTGTCGTGCCGCGCTCGGTGAGCATGAGCCGGGAGTTGCCCGCGGCGACTGCTTTACCGGCAATGTGCTCCATGTCTTCCGGGGCGACAAACTGCCCTTTCTTGATGTTGAGTGGCCGTCCGGTCTGGGCAGCGGCAACGATCAGATCGGTCTGGCGACACAGAAACGCCGGAATCTGGATCAGATCGACCACGTCGCCCGCGGCGCGCGCATCTGACTCGGAATGAACATCGGTCGTGATCGGCAGTCCGCTTCGATCTCTGACCTTCTCGAGAATCCGCAGCCCATCCGGCAAGCCGGGACCGGTGTAGGATTCGCCGCGCAGGCGGTTGGCCTTCAGGCAGGACGCCTTGAACACGATGGCATGGCCGCCGTCAATGGCGAATCGCGACAGCCGCTCGGCCACACGTAATGCCATCTCCTCGGATTCGATGACACACGGACCGAGAATCCATAACAGCCCGCCCGCTCCCACAGTGTAGGGGCCGATCCTGATTGGACGCACGGTCGTGACGATTTCGCGGCTCATAGTAACTGATACCCCGGACCAATCATCTGCAGCAAGCGGGAAATATACGCAATCGGGAAGGCCCGACTCAATGGGCTAAAGATCAGGGACAGCAGAGGATGCCGGCGACGCGCCGGTTCACTCGGCTCGCGATCCTGTCGTTTTGCCCTGCATGACTTCCTCCGTGCGACGCGAGGCACGGAATCTGACGGCCGCGCCGACGAAATCGCGGAAGAGTGGATGCGGCGCGGTCGGGCGCGATCTGAGTTCGGGGTGGAACTGACCGGCAACGAACCAGGGATGGCTCGGCAATTCGATGATTTCCACCAGTTTTCCGTCGGGTGACAGGCCGGCCGGGATCAGCCCGGCGCTGAAGATCGTCTCGCGGTATTGATTGTTGAATTCGTAGCGGTGCCGGTGCCGTTCGGAAATCTCGAGCGACCCGTAGGCCCGATGCGACTTCGAGCCCTCGGCGAGCACGCACGGGTATGAGCCCAGTCGCATCGTTCCACCCATGTTGGTGACTTCGTGCTGTTCCGACATCAGGGTGATGACCTGATGCTCGGCCTCGCGATTGAACTCAGTCGACTGCGCACCCTCCAAATCGCATACATGCCGCGCGAATTCGATCACCGCGCAGTGCATTCCCAGGCAAATGCCCAAAAAGGGGATGTTGTTTTCGCGGACGAAACGGATCGCCTCGATCTTGCCTTCGACCCCGCGTTCGCCGAAACCGCCCGGTATGAGCAGCCCGTCGACGTTGTCCAAAAATTTCGCGGCCCCCTGCTTCTTGATGTTCTCAGAGGAAACCCAGACCAGTTCGACACGGGTGTCGTGGATGCTGCCGGCGTGCGCGAACGCTTCGATGATCGATTTGTATGCATCTTTCAACGAGACGTATTTGCCGCAGATGGCGATGCGGACACTGCCGCTGGGATTCTTCATGCGGTCGACCATCGACCGCCAATCTTCGAGCGCCGGTGTGGGAGTGTCGAGCGCCAGCGAACGGCAAACCAAGTCGTCAAGTCCCTGTTCGTGGAACAGCAGCGGTATTTCATAGAGGCACTCGACATCGACCGCGGAGAACACCGAACTGGCCGGCATATTGCAGAACAATCCGATCTTGGCACGAATCGATTCCGACAGCGCGTTCGCGGTGCGGCACAAGAGGATGTCGGGCTGTATTCCGATTTCACGCAACGCCTTGACCGAGTGCTGGGTCGGCTTCGTTTTCGGCTCCCCCGCAGTGGCGACATAGGGCACGAGCGTCAGGTGAATATAGAGCGTCTGCCCGCGTTCGCCTTCCAGCCCCATCTGACGAATCGCTTCGAGGAAGGGCAGCGACTCGATGTCACCGACCGTGCCGCCGATCTCGGTGATGATGACATCGGCCGAACCGTTGCTTTGTTCCATGCGCCGAATCCGCGACTTGATCTCGTCGGTGACATGCGGAATCACCTGAACAGTGGCGCCGAGATAATCGCCGCGACGCTCGCGTGAGATCACGGTCTCATAAATTTGGCCGGTCGTGACATTGCTGTTGCGTGAGAGACTTTGGCCGAGGAAGCGCTCGTAGTGCCCCAAGTCGAGATCGGTCTCGGCGCCATCGTCGAGCACAAACACTTCTCCGTGCTGGTAGGGGTTCATCGTGCCGGGATCGACATTGATATAGGGGTCGAACTTCTGGAGACCAACCTTCAAGCCACGCTGTCGCAGAAGATATCCCAGCGATCCGGCGGCGACGCCCTTGCCCAGTGACGATACCACGCCGCCGGTAATGAACACGTGTCTGGGCGCTCTGGCCTCTGCTGCGCTCATGGCTCTCCCCCTTGTCTATCTTATCGACCGATTCTTCTGCGTCAGATGCCGGCCCAGCGCCCGTGCGTCCGCCGGGCTGTCGACCGCAAACGTGCGGGACCGGCTCACGGCCACATGGATCGGCACATCATGCTCCAACATTCGTAACTGCTCGAGTCGTTCGCATTGTTCCAGTGGCGTGGCCCTCCAACGGGCAAACTGCAACAACACCGTGCGTTCAAAGAGATACGCGCCCAAGTGCAATAACGTGGGCTCCCCCCCTTGGCGATGTGGAATCTGTGCCCGTGAAAAATACAGCGCGCGCCCGGAACGCGAAACAACAACTTTGACGCGATTGGGGTTATTTGCCTCGCGCGAATCGAGAGGTCGCGCCAGCGTGCCAACCTTAGCCGTCGCATCGACTTCGAGCGATTCGATCAACAAATCAATCGGGCGTCCGTCGGCCGGCCACTCATCGCCCTGCCAATTGAGAACCCAGCGCTCCTTCATCTTTCTGGCGACGTAGGCAACGCGGTCGGAGCCGCTCTTCAGGTTTGATGGTGTCAGAGCCACTTCGGCTCCGGCCAGCGACGCTGCTGCTGCGATCCGTGCATTGTCGGTGGCGACGATCCAGCGCCGAACGCGTTTTGAGCGACGGCATCCGGCAACAACCCGTTCGATCAACGGTCGGCCGTTGATGATGGCCATCGGCTTTCCGGGATACCGACTCGCCTCCCAGCGCGCGGGGATGATCCCCACGATGTCTTCGGGACGGATGCGGCGGCGCGCGGACATTGAGGCGAGCAAGTGAAAGAACGGAGATTCGATCACGCTGACGGTGATGCGCCATCACGGGAGCCGAGGGTCTTATCGATCACCGGCGGAACGCGGAAGTATCCATCCTTCGATTCGAAAGCGCCGGCCGTCGCCCGATTTGCTGAAAACCAACGTCGTACCGAGTCTTCACGCATGCCGTCATGTGTCCGGATCAGCGGCAGCACCGGTCTGTATTGTCCGTCACTGACCGGAACTTCGGCAAGCTGGCCGACATACTGAGTAATCCGCTCAAGATCAGATGCCAATGCGAACAACTCTGACTCGCTGAGCCGCAACCGTGCCAGCCGTGCGACTTTGATCAGTTCTTCGCGCGTGATCGCCATGCCGCTGCTCGTGACCCACGTCCCCACGCAGAAATACGGCCTGGGACGCAGTCAGTCAATCACGATCTGAGCTGCGCCGCCAAGGCGCTTGTCTGCCGCGGACGGAGTGCATTCATTCGACGGGACGCAGACGTCATGGACGTGGCGCGCATACAAGCGGGGCTGGCATCGGCTGATTGCGACGGGTGGCTGCTCTACGATTTTCACGGGCTCAATCCGATCGCCTATGATACGGTGCGCCCGACGGGGCTGGTCACGCGGCGTTGGTTCGTTTTCATTCCACGCGCCGGAGAGCCGCGCGGACTGGTGAATGCCATCGAAAGAAACTCGTTTTCGAATCTCCCCGGCGAATACAAGACATACGGCACACACGGCGAGTTGTCGAGTGGTCTGCGCATCATGCTGCAGGGCGCCACCCGCGTCGCCATGGAGTACTCCCCCAACAATGCGATCCCGTACATCGCCCGGGTGGATGCGGGAACGATCGAATTGGTGCGCAGCGCCGGCGTGGACGTGGTGTCGTCGGGCGATCTGGTTTCCGGACTGCTGGCATGCTGGACATCTGAGCAGATTGCGATGCACCGCAGCGCGGCGGCAGCGCTCAACGAAATCAAAGACGCGGCATTCGCCTTGATCGCCGAGGCGGTACGGAACGGAGCGACGCTCAACGAATACGATGTGGCATCGTATATCCGGACGCAGTTTGACCGGCGCGGCCTGCTGCCGCAAGGCGGGCCGATCTGCGCAGTCGATGCGAATGCATCCAACCCGCACTATGAGCCGACAGAGCAGGACCGCGCACCGATCGGCCGCGACCAGACCGTGCTTATCGATTTGTGGGCGCGCTGGGACAAACCTGATGCGGTGTTCGCCGACATGACATGGATGGGATATACGGCGGAGTCGATTCCCGACAGGCAGTCGGCCGTATTCGGCGTTGCCGCCGGTGCGCGCGATGCGGGCGTGGCTTTCTTGCGAAAGGAAACGGCGTCGCAGTCACCGGTTGCCGGGTGGCAGGTCGATGATGTGGTGCGCGGGTACATCTCAAAGGCGGGATATGGAGCGTATTTCATCCATCGCACGGGGCACTCCATCGGACGGGACGTTCACGGCATCGGGCCGAACATCGATAACTATGAGACGCGGGATCCGCGTCTGCTGCGCCCTGGGATGTGCTTTTCGATTGAGCCGGGCATCTATCTTCCGGAGTTCGGCGTACGGACGGAGATCGATTGCCTGATCGAGCCCGATGGAGTCTCTGTGACAACACAACCGGTTCAAAGCGGAATGATCGCGCTGTTGAAGTGACATGGCATCGATGGCGGGACGACAGAAAGCGACGGCACGCCTGACTCCGGCGCGTCGGCGGCTGCTGAAAGATCGTATCGCGTCAGTGCCATTTCCGAACGCACTCGGGATCAGATTGGTACGAATGCAGGCGGGCACGGTCGAAATGAGCATGGCCGCCGGGCCGGCGCTGAAACAGTACCAGGGTGTTGTCCACGGCGGCGCGCTGGCATCGTTGGCCGACACGGCTGCGACCTTCGCGGCGCTGACGGTGCTGCCCGATGGCATGGATCTGGTCACGATTGAATTTAAGATCAACTTTTTGTCAGCCGTGCGCACGGGGCGAGCGATCGCCAGGGCACATGTCGTGCGGGCGGGCCGCCGGGTTTCGATTGCGCATGTGGACGTGTACGACTCGCGCGGGAATGATCTGGCAGCCACCGGGATATTCTCCATGCTGAATATTCCGAGCCCCGCAACGACACCACCGATGCACAAGCCGCGCTGATCGTCACAACGCCATCACCATCAGTTCAATGTCCTTCATCCCGGAATTTGAAAGACCGCGATGGAAATTGCAGTACGGACGCCCGGCACGATGGCAGCACGTGCAGCCGGTTGCTGCTCCGGAACTGAGGATGATCCGCAGCTCTCAAATCGACGGCCGCGCGCACGACATCACGCTGTACATCGAAAATGCGGGGCGAATTGCGGTCACTGCCAAACACGACTACCCGCCGGGGCTGTACCGTGCTCCCTCCGGCGGACTGCACGCGGGAGAGACGCTGGAACAGGGTGCGCGGCGTGAAGCCATCGAGGAAACCGGACTGTCGATTGAATTGACGAGCTATATCCTGTGCGCGGAGGTCGTCTTTGAGCACGACACCGAGAATCTGCGATGGACAACGCATGTCTTTTCGGCCACGACGTCGGGGGGCGTGTTGGCGCACACCGACCATCGTGAAATCCGTGAAGCACGCTGGGCCAGGCCGGATGAGTTCATTGGATTCGACCGTCTGATGAACGAATCACCGAGCGGCGGGCTGCGTTATCGAGCCGCGCTGCATGGTGAAGTGGTGCGACTACTCCCGCTGTTTCGGTCACGCGATGCGGGTCGTTAAATTCGAAAGTCCACAATCGACGTAGACTTGTCCGAACTATTGGGTTTCAACCACATTCAAGGAGAAGTCCCTTGAACCACAAAGGGGCCCCGGCCAACCCCATGATAGCGATCAATCCCTAACCCACTGCCCCCCCTTAGCTTGCACCGACTATCGGCTGCCATTCTGTTCTGGCACTGTCGTTGCGTTCTCACCGACCGCCGGACTGCAGTTAGTCCGGCCGATCGGGAGGGCTGCGATGCGGGTGCGATACATCCTGACTATGGAAGACCTCACTGTGTCCGGCGAACGTGTCGAGAGCGTGACGCTCGACTGGCAGGAAGATGCCAGTCGCGACCAAGTCATGGGGTTTTCGCAGAAATGGATTACTTCGCGCAACTTCCTCACCTCCCGCATGGATGGGCTTTCTGAAGTCGGCGAATCCTCGTTGACCATCGAGCCGGTCGACGAACCGGAGATGGCATAGATCGCCTGAGGCGGGGCGATGGCATACGGACTACTGGCGCAGGTTCTGATGACATTCCAACGGCTCATAGAGAGCGCCGGTGAACACTGGCAATCGGTCAACGCATGGGCACTCGCCACGTTCGGACCGTGGGGGCAGTGGGCGTTGTGGGGGTGTCTGGGGTTGCTGCTTCTGTATTGCGCCAGCAAGGCAGCACGCCTGGCGTTGGATGTCACACGCTACGTGCTCTTGCCGTCAGTCGGATTGACCGTGGCGGTCATCATGCTGCTGCCGGGCTGGGATCCGAGCAAAACGTTTACGGCATTAGTCGCCGCGACCGGGGCGGTCGCGCTGATTCGCTCGCGATAGGACACTTTGATGAAAAAGAACAGAGCCAAACTTCGCAATTGCCCCCGCTGCCAAACGCCGCTGGTTCCGTATCGGGACCGCGCCGTCTGCGGTCGCTGTCTGCTCATTTGGCGGGGGGATACATTCGAGCCGATCTCTCGGGAGGCACTTGGATTGGCGGCACTATCGGATTATTTCTATCAGGGCGGCGCCTAACGCAGGCGACTGCCTCTCGGATTCTCTACTTATATTTCTTCCCGGTCGAGTGTTACGACTCGCGCGAGACGGTGGCGATGATCCCGCCCCCAAGCACTCTGTCGCCGTTGTATATGACGGCCGACTGTCCCGGTGTGATCGCCCGTTGGGGGGACAGAAACGTGATTCGCGCGTGCTCCCGATTTGAGTCGACCACGACGGCGGGAGCGGCATCGTGCCGATAGCGAATCTGAACGTCGGCATGGAAGGGTGATTCGGGGATCGTCGCGAGCCAATGCCCCGATTCGGTCTCGAGAGTCCGTGCCCACAATTCGGACTCATCGCCGACAGTGATCGTCGCGGTTTCGGGGTCGATAGCGGTGACATACTGAGGCCGTCCGAGCGCAACACCCAGCCCGCGTCTCTGCCCGATTGTATACCGGTCAAATCCCGCGTGATGACCGAGATGTTCGCCATTCTGGTCGACGATGGCGCCGGTCAGGGGCTTGCGGTCGGCGGCGGTGTTGCGCTCGTCGAAAAACCGATGCAAATCACCATCTTCTACGAAGCACAAGTCGCGGCTTTCCGGCGTCTCCGCAGTCGGCAGACTCCAGGATTCGGCGAGCGCGCGTACGTCCGACTTCGCCAGCCCCCCCAGTGGAAAAATGGTGCGGGCGAGTCGATCGGGCGGGACGCGCCAGAGAAAGTACGATTGATCGCGGGTTCGATCCGCGCCGCGGCGCAGTTCCAAATCGCCGTCCGCTCCGACGTGACATTGCGCATAGTGACCGGTCACCAGCGCCTCGCATCCGAGCTGCGTCGCCTTCTCCCACAGCACGCCCCACTTGATGGCGCGATTGCATAACATGCATGGATTGGGCGTGCGCCCCGATCGATACTCAGTGAGAAAGTCGCAGATCACCGTGCGCTCGAAGTCTTCGGTGAAGTCGAACAGATAATGTGGGAATCCGAACTGTGCTGCGACCTGGCGGCACCGGTCAAACGCCTCGACGGTACAGCAGCGACCGTCGCGGATGTGATCGCCGCCGACGGAGTCATACTCCCACAGCTTCATCGTCACGCCGACAACGTCACATCCGGCCAGATGGCAGATGACCGCGGCGACCGATGAGTCGACTCCGCCCGACATGGCCACCGCGACACGTCGGCGGCGCCAGCGCGGGTCGATCAATGCTTCCGGATCAACAGTCGTGGGCCGGGCGGGATTATGATCCAACACACGGTTCTCAGCGGCGCGTCGCCAGTGGAGACATGGCCCGCAATCGGTTGACTTCGGAGACCACGGTCTCCGTGATGCGCATCGGATCATCTTGATGACTTAAGCGACCGAAAGAGAAGCGAATCGAGCCGTTGGCATAGTGCAACGGGACATTCATGGCCTGCAGGATGTGCGATGGCTCCCTGGCGCCGGATGTACAGGCCGAACCGGTTGAAACACAAATGCCTTTCAGATCGAGCGCAATCGCCAGCGATTCGCCGTCGACGCCGCCGAATCCGACGCTGACCGTATTCGGCAGACAGTGATCCGGATCGCCGAAAAACACGATGTCGTCCACCTGTTCGCCGAGCCGCAATCGAAACTGCTCGGCCAGTTGCCCGATGCGTGCCGGTTCGTCAGGGTCGGCGGCGAGCAAATGCATCGCGGCGGCGGTGCCGACTGCACCGGACAGATTCTCAGTCCCCGCGCGGCGACGCATCTCTTGTCCGCCGCCGTGAATGATCGGCGCCAGGCGGATGCCCTGACGGACATACAGCAAGCCGACGCCCTTGGGTCCATAAAACTTGTGCGACGACAACGAGAGCATATCGACACTGAGCGAATCGACATTCACGCTCACCTTTCCGAGTGCCTGCACGGCATCGGTATGGAATACGACGCCGCGTCGGCGGGCGATGTTGGCCAATTGCGCGATCGGCAGTAGCGTTCCGATTTCATTGTTGGCCAGCATCACCGACGCAATTTGCGTGTCATCGCGCAGCGCGTCGGAGAACTCATCGGCATCGATCCGACCCGCGCCGTCGACCGGGAGAATTGTAACGTCGAATCCCTGCTGCTGAGCCCAGGCCGCCGATTCGGTCAACGCATGATGCTCGGTCGCGACCGTTACAAAATGCCGCCCGCGGGCGTCGGGTGAGTACAATGAGCCGAATACCGCCAGATTGTCGGCTTCGCTCCCGGATCCGCACAGGACGATCTCCGCCGGCTGTGCACCGATGAATTCGGCAATCCGCTCGCGCGCGTCCACCAGGCGCGCCCGCGCGCGCTGGCCGAGGCGGTGCGACGACGACGGATTGTATCCGTCTGCGACGGCTGCATCGTGCACCGCCTGTGCGACGCGGGCATCCAGAGGCGTCGTGCTGTTGTGATCGCAATAGATCGTGCGGGACATGATCGCTCTCAGGGCATCTGAGCCGGATTACGCACAGTTGATTGTTGGGCGAAGGTGCGTGCCGCATCGACGAACGCGTCGAAGATCCTCTGCGACGCGTCGTCGTTGGGACGCGCTTCCGGGTGCCATTGGACTCCGACGACAAACCGTTCGCCGCGCTCTTCGACGGCCTCGATGACGCCGTCTTCAGGGGAACGCGCCACGCACCACAAACCGCGTCCCAGCTTGTTGATCGCTTGATGGTGATCGCTGGCACCGTCGACGCGATCATGGCCCATGACGCGACGGAGATGGCTGTCGGCCTCCAACTCGACACGATGCGTGCCGACCTCGGTGCGGCTCGGCCCACGCGAATGATCGCGCACCGGCGTCGGATGAGTTTGGGCCAGGTCCTGATAGACCGATCCGCCACGCGCGATGTTGAGAACTTGTGCTCCGCGGCAGATGCCGAAGATCGGCATACCGACGGCATCAGCGGCAGCGATGGCGGACAACTCGACGGCATCCCTCGCCTCGTTGATGGTCAGATTATCGACGGTTGCTTTTTCGCCGAAGTACCTGGGCGCCATATCCTCTCCCCCGGTCAACAGCAGGCCATGAGTCAGGCCGACGATTCGCGCAACATCGGCGGGCGGGCATTCGTTTGACAGCAACAACGGCACGCCGCCGCAATGCGAGACGAGGGCCGAGTAAGCGTTCGTGATCCACTCAAACGGAGCCGTCGTTGGCTCGTGCCGTTCGGCGTCAAACGGCTTCCCCCGAACTGTCAGGCAAATGAGCGGCCTTTTGGTCTCTGGTTTATTCATCAGGGGTCACGTCTCCACCGCAGGTGGCTCTCGGGCTCCGAAACCAAGATACAAACTCAGAACGCAAAGAGGATCGAAAGGTGGAGCCGATCCGATGCCGGGTATGTCGGATGCACAACGCGCCGTGCATAGTCCAGCCGGATCGGCCCGACCGGGGCCATGTACTGCCAACCCAGCCCGACGGAGACGAGAAACTCGTCTAAGCGCACGTCACGGAACCGTCCCCAGTTGTTCCCTGCGTCTCCGAAGAATGTGAACCAGAACTTCCAGATTACGGGCGTGCGCAGCTCCATGTTGGCCAGCACGACAACCAGTCCGCCGTTGGGGGCGCCGGTCGAATCGACCGGACCAATCGAGTTTTCCGAATACCCGCGGATCGAGTTCGCGCCTCCCAGATAGTATCGGTCGATGGTCGGCACGAAAGTCCCACCCGCAAGAGTTTTCGCCCAAGCCAATCGAAACCGGGTTGCGAGAATCGAGGTCGGACTGACGCGCTGATACCGCGCCCACGAGACATCGACTTTATAGAAGTCGTTGGCTCCTCCGAGGATACCGCCGACATACTCGAGATCGATGCGGCTGCGTGATCCGGCCGTCGGCAGGAAGACGCTGGGACGGCTATCGCGTTCATAGGCAAAAATCCAGCGCCGTTTGAGACTAATCCCTTCCTCTTCGATAAATTGGTCTTCTCGTTCCTCGGGAATGCCGTAGATGTTGACACGTTCGTAAACAAGCGACGACCAGATACGGCTAATGCGCTTGATCCGGCGGGTCACATTCAATTCGCCGGAGATGCGTTCGACGCTGTAATCCTGAACGGCCGATTTGACGCCGGGCTCGAATGCCAGCGTGACCGTGGTGGGCAGGCGAACATTGAATATCCAGGGCTCCGTGTAGGAGGCGGCGAATCGATGATGGATGACCCGCCAGTCGGTAATGACGACGAATCCCGATTGAGCGGTGAGCAGCCACTTGCGTCCGGTGCCGAACCAGTTGCGCGATCCCCATTCGAATGCGTAGTCCCAAGTCAGATCACGCTGGGGATCTTGTCCCGCGCCGGTGCGAAACCCGATGAACGACGGCTTGCGCTCGACGACACGCAGGCGGAAGTCGGATGTGTCCGCCGTCACCGGCGCGACGGCGTTCGTATCCGGCGCCTGGAGAGAGTCGGGCCCGGCCGGTTCCAACCGCACGAAGCTAAAAAGCCCCGTATTGTAAACATCCTGCTTGCGCCAGTTGAGCCGTTGCTGGGAATACAACGCGCCCGGCCGCCAGTTGACCTCCTTGCGGATGTACGACTCGCGTGTTCGTGTCGCACCTTCGACTTCCAGCTCCCCGAGCCGCACTTCGCGACCGGCATTCAGATCCATCACCACGTCCAGCGAATCGCCGCGCGGCGTGACTGTCAGACGCAAGCGACTTCGGGGATGACCGTAGTTGGCGGCAATCGTCTGAATCCGCGTCACTGCGAGCGCCAATTCCAGTGAATCGGCGGGCTGACCGCGGCCCAACTGGCGCAACACGCGGGCAGCGCGTTGTTGGATATCTTCGTGGTCGCCGGACAACGACACATTTCCCCATCGATAGAGCTGCCCTTCTTCGACAAAGACTGTGACAACCGCCTTCTCACTATGTGGATCCGGGACGGCGCTGATTGCGGCCTGGGCATCCCAGAAACCGTGCCGACGGTAAGCAAACCGGACGGCAGCTTCATCGCGGGTCTCGGCCCCGACCAACAGACGCGGGCGTTCACGCAGCCCCAGCTTGGCCCAGAAACCGGCGGTCGAAATCTGCATAGCCCGACGGATCGTCCCGGACGACACCGATTCATTGCCGGCGATATCGATGCGCCCCACTTGGGGCCGTCGGCGACGCCACATGCTCAGGTCGTCCTGTGCCGGTGCAACCGGCGCCATCGCCGAGACGATGAGCACAACGCCGCAGAGCGCTCGTGTGGATCGCAGACGGCGACGATAGCTTAGTAGTCCCAATTGATGTGCAGATTGAGACGGTAGTTGTTGTCGCGGTCGCGGTTGCCTTCCAGGTACAGGCGACGACTGAAGCGGTACTCGAATCCGACCTCCTGACCAGAGCCGGAGGCCACCGGACTGGCTCCGTACAAATAGAATTGTGGCGACAGGTATCGCCCGATGGTGATCCGTGTATCCGAGGCGCTGCCACCCGATTCGATCTCGAAAGTTTCCAGTCCCAGACGACGCGCGGCGGCTCGTTGGACTTCGGAAAACACCAATCCGGTCGCGGCGAATCGGAGGCGATCCGCGAACGGATCGCCGGATGTCGCGGAGGTGGCATTGGCGGCCAACAGCAGGAGGACGTCCTCCTCAGTATACGGCGGCTCGGGTTGAATCAACGGCTCCGATGCGCGTCCGCCGACATGCATGCGCAGATCGACGACTTCGCTGGTCGCGCCGGGACCGGCGGCTTCGACTCGGGGCTGCTGGATGCGGAAGACGACATCGATGTCCAGGGCCGGGTCCGGTGTGTTGGGATCATCAAAGGTCAACACGCCCCTCTCGATTCGTCCGACGCGATCAAAGAAATTGACCTTGCCGCGCACAACTTCCGCTTCGCCCACGAAGTTGATCAGCCCTCGTTGTCGGAGAATCCGCATCTGGGCCGACATCTCGGCTTCGATTTGATCGTTGTGGATCCAATAGTTGCCCGGAACATCGACGGTCAAATCCCAATCCCAGAGAGTCGTGTCCTCGGCGCGCGGTGCGTCGTCGTCGTCGAATGGTTCGCGGTCGACAAACCGTTGCGGGCGGATCGTCCCGGACATAAACGGGGGCGCGGAGCCGCGCACAGTCAGATCAAAGTCGGCCTGGGCCACCCAGTCGACAAATTCGAACCGGGCCGGGACTTTATGGCCTTTCACGCGAACGTTATAATCGAGGTCGTCGTACGTTACAATTCGCACCGAACCGGAAGCGTCCACCCGCCCCTTGTCTTTTCCTTCACCAACCACCATCTCGGCGCGTTCGATGATGATCGTATCCTGCCTCAATATCAGATCGACCTGCGCATTATCCAACGGATCGACAAAGTCCAGGAGCTTGATGTGCCCGCCACGCAGATGCGCATCCCCCGACAGGCGGGGCGCATGGGGGGTCCCCTCGACGATGGCGGATATGGCAAACGGCCCCTGGATCGACTCGAGCGTCTGATCCTGTAAGACTGCCAGTCGGTCGAGAACCTCGCCCGAGGCGATCAGGCGCCCGCGCATCGGCTCATCGAGTATGCGGCTGCCGACCGGCGTAGGGCTCAGATCAATCGGAAACGAACCGGCGATGTCGACTGTGAAATCGTCATTCTGCAGATGCAGATTGGCGACATCGAGACGACGGTCTGCGTAGGAGACCGCCAGTGTGACGTCGCCGTAGGGGCGTTGGTCATACTCGACGTCGGAGATTGTGCCGTCGATCGCAAACGTCGGGCTCTGCACCGTTCCGGCGATGCGCCCACTGATCACCATAAGGCCGTCCATCGGCCGATGGGGAAGAAACCAGCGGCGGACGGCATCGAGACGGAAATGGTCGACCGAGAACACGAAAGACATCCCGGCATCGTAGTCGTAGCGGCCGTTCGCGGTCAGAATTCCCAGCGGCCCTTCGAATTGCAGCGACCTGACGTCGATACCGACGGGAGTAAAAACAAAACGCAGACTGTCCCCGGCTGAGTATCGGCGGCCATCCCAGTCGATGGACAGCGGGTACAGCGACAACGGAATGGAATCGCCTGCGATGTCGAGCACGCCGGCTCCTTCCAGGTGGTGCCCTGGCGTACTCCAGTCAATCCAGTCAAGCGTGATCTGGTGCCCCGCAACCGCGGCCGAAAGAGTGATCGAGTCGGTCGCGATCCCCCAGACGTCGGAGCTCCCGAGGTGCGCTTCCAGGCTTCCGGACGGATCGGACAGAAATCGCGGCACATGGAACCGCCCGTGAAAGCTGGAGGTGACAAGATCAAATAGCCGCAGCGAGTCGGACTCGATGACACCGGACAAATCCGGATCATCGGTCGGTCCCGAGAAATAAACGAAGCCGCCGCCTGCTCCGGATAACGATTCGACCGGAAGATATTCGCGCCACGCGGTCAGATCGCTGCACTCGAAATCCGCCACCACGTCCAGAGAATCGTTGTAATCCACACGCCCCGACACGGAGAGACGTGTCGCATTCAGTTCGACGATAAAGCCGCCGTCGACAACCAACGACTCCGCGCAGGCGGTCAACAATCCGATGGCAGCGTCCATATCGATCATGGCGATCGCGCCGGCGCCGAGTCGCACATCACACCGCGCCACGAAGTCCTGTTCCGTTGATCCGTGGCCGGCGACAGACACGTTGCCTGATATGTTGGTGCGCACTGCGTTGGGAACGTACCGCTGCAGATCGAAGTTCGAGACTGCGCCCTCGTACGACCACGCCATCGGCACCAAGCGCCAGTCCAAGAGGCCCGATCCACGCCAGCGAGCCCCCGAGATGTGTCCCGCAACCGAATCGACTACAACGCCGGTGCTGTCGACACTCAGCCGAACCCGGACATCTTCCAATTCGTAGCGGTCCAGACGACCCGAAACCGTACCGACAAGGGTCCAGACATCTCGTGTGGAATCGGACGCGATTGCGCCATCGAATCGCAGTAGTCCGCCAACGCCGATCGGCCGAAACAACTCGACCTCCGCCAGATCGATTGGAGTGGTTTTGATCGTGAAATGCTGTGATGTCCCTGACAGCCAGATGTTGGAGCGATTGGTGCGGATGGCAACCGAATCGAACGACACTTGGCGATCGACGTAATGCAGGTCGGCGCGTGCCGTCACCGTGCCGAGCCGCTCGACCTGCGCGGTGCCGGAATGCACAACGGCATGAGCGCCCGTGCCACTCTGACGAATCTCCAGCAACAGGTTGATCGCCTCGGCGACGATGCTGGAGTCGTCGGCGTGAAGGATCGCGCCGTTGGTGATGACGAGCGTGTCGATCTCGAATGCCGATGGCGGACGCCCCGCTGCAGCCGAGCCGGTGTCGGTGAATAGCGATTGCAGGTAAGCAATGACCGAATCGCGCGGCACAAAGATGCGCGGATTCGTGATGGCCAGGCGGCGAATGCGAAACTGCCCGCCCAGAATGTTCGAGGCACTGTACCTCGCCTCGACCCGGCCGACCACCGCGACGGTATCGAGGGCGCCGTCGCCGTCGGTCGTGAGCACAACCGAGTCGGCGGCGATCCCATCGAGATAGGATCCCGACAGATCGCCGATCCTGATCTGAAGCCGAGTGGAGGAACCCAGCCGCTCGTTCAGCAGCGCGCTGGCCCTGTTTTTCAGCAACGAAGTCTGTGTCAGAACTATGACACCGGTAATGACCAGCCCGACAAAGACCAAGACGATGATCAGCAGGATTTTGAAGAATTTGCTCATCGATTAGGCATACGATTCCATGCACAACGTTGTGAGCCGTTGCAAGAGGATAGGATGCGCCCGCCTCCGGAGCAAGCGAAGCTCTGACGCGGCGTGGGCGGGGGACGCGTTACGGAGTCGTGGGTGAATCCGGAACCTTGTCGATTTCGCGCCGAATGGAATCGAGAGTTTCGTGCATCTGCTCCATCCGTCCTCTCGGATCGCGCATGACAAGGGAATCCTGCAGTCCCGAGGAGGGAATGGGAGGTACAGCCAGACCGTGCTGCGACGCCATCGGCTGGTTTGACGGTAGGTCCGACGTGGAGCGCGGTCGGCCTGATGCGGAGCCCGCCGGGGCCGCTGTGAGTGATGCCGTCGGCTGATAAACATTGGGAATATCCGCGCGACCGGTCTGCACAACGATCTTCAACGGCAGTCCGCCACGGAGCACGTCAAAAAGCAGGCGCTGGCCGGGAATGGCCTGGGCCACCAGTTGCCGGAATCTTTGTACCGTCGGCACGTCCTGGCGGTCGATGGCGGTGATCACATCACCCAACTTCATGCCGTAACGCGACGCAGGCGTCTGATCGACGACGCCGGTCACCAGGACGCCGTGTTGGGTTTTGAAGTGCGCAACGTGCCAGCCGGTGAGGTCCTCGACATACACACCGACATAGGCCGGGGCGTTCTCACCCGAATTGACGATGCGTGCCAACGAACGCACGGCATCGCCGATGGGAATCGCCAGCGAAACTGAAGAGGTCGGCAATTCAAGCCGTCGGCCGGGGATGGTCAGCGACACCTGATTCTCGCCACCGGGAAGGCGCAACGGGTCGACATAGTACGGTTCGGATATCTTGGCTTTGACAATTCCGACCACGCGCCCTTCGCTGTCGACTAACGCACCTCCCGAGTTGCCGGCCGAGATGCCCATCGTCAATTGAATCGTGCCATCGGGGCGGAATCCGTTGACAATTCCCCAGGTCATGGCGCCGGAAAAGCCATACGAATTGCCGATGGCGGAGACGATCGATCCCACACCCAATGACGCGGCATCCCCCAGACTGGCGGGCTGCAATCCGTTCGCGTTGATCTGGAGCACGGCCACCTGCCGGTCGGTCCCGACCAGCGCCGCTCGCAGGAGCCGTCCATCCCACAACTCGACCCAGAAGTCATCGGCATCGGCAACCACGCGGGCCGTGGTGATGATCGTCCCTTCGCTGTCGGTGATAATCCCTGACCCGACCGACATCGAACGATCCGATGAAACATCCGAGGCCGGCGCGCGGGGTATTCCGCGTACGGTGACGACCGACGGCGTGACACTCTCGGCGATCGCGCGGAGTTCCCGCTCCAATGTGGCCAGGACACTCTGGCCCTGGGCAGCGGCAGGGAGCGTGAGCGCCGTGAGCAAACACACCAAGACCGGCATCAATACGTCGTTGATCGACCAAGCGCTCTTCAATTGTAGGGTCACCGTTCGCAAATCGTCATTCGCCTCCAATCAACGTGATTTCTATTCATCGGCGTTCTGAGATCCCATTCCAGTACTTGTACCCCGACGACTCCCAAGGGTCCCCACGATCTTGGCATTGTGACAGAAAGTTCACGACAGCAAAACGGCCCCACAGGGGCCGTTTCAGAGCGATCAGTGGGAAGCTTTCAATAACTGACCTGTTGCATCATTTGATCGGAACGGACGACCGGCATCACGTATTCGGTACCCGGTGCCGCCATTGCTGTGTCGGCGATCTCGTCGCCGCCGAGGATGTAGTTCCGCGGCAGTTTGTGATCGGCGAGGTACTGTTCCTGCAAACGGCGCATTTCCGGCGAGAGGCCATCGACCGGCGACCACTGCGGCGGCACGACCGATTGGTTGTCGCCGAGTCCCAACGCGGCGTCGCGGGCCAACTCGCCATCCTGCCCGATCCGGGCATTCTCCGCCGCCACTGCCTGACGGTCGCGATAGCTCGAGTACTGGAACGATCCAAACGCGATCAGGACCAGTGCGGCGGCCATCGCGAAGGCATACGCCGGACGCCACTGCAGTCGCGGCACAGCCGCGAACCATCCGCGACGCACAACTGGAGACGGGACCGGTTCCGCACGCTGGATGGCCGACCGCAATCGGAGGTTAAAATCGGGACGCACCGACACGGGTTCCATGCGCGAGGCGGTCGCGGTCAATTCGGCGAAATAGAACGACTCACGGCGGCACTCGGAGCACAGCTCCAAATGCGCGTTGAGACGCTTGCGCTGACGCTCCGAGAGCGTCTCGTCACATCGAGCGCACAGGTACCAGCGAGCCTTCCGACAACGCACGGCTTTGCTCCAGTTTCGGTTTGAGATCGTTTTTCAGCACGGCCCGCGCCCGGTTGACGCGTGATTTGACTGTACCCAATGGCACGCCCAGAATCTGGGCCACATCTTCGTACGGCAATTGCTCGACATCCCGCAGCAGGAATGCCGTCTTGTATTTTGTCGGCAGCTTCGTGATTGCGCCCTGCAGCAAGTGGCCGAGCGCCGACGGCCCCATTTTGGGATCGGGCAGATCAATCCCTTTTTCGGCCAGTTCACCGATGTTGAAGAATTTCACCTTACGGCGCTTGCGCAATTCATTCTTCGCCAGATTCAACGCGATGGTGTAGACCCACGTCGAGAGGCAGTATGAGAAGTCGTAGTCCTGTCGATGTGTCCAGACACGCAAGAAGGTCTCCTGTACGAGATCTTCGGCTTCGTTTTGGTCACCGAGCATGCGGTAAATGACATTGACCAGCCGCGTTTTGTAACGGTCGACGAGTGTTTCGAACGCGTCGAAGTCATCCTTTTGGATGCGACGCATCAAACCGTGGTCTATCGCCTTGGCTGTCTCCATTTTGTCTCCTTTAGGAGTACCGGTCTGATCCTCGTGCTCCCAAGATATACACGGGCAAGCCCCGTGCCGTTCCTGAAATCTGCTACGGAGTGACCACTACCAAAGGTTCGCACGTCTCGAATAAAATGTAACTAACAGTGGTACAATATGTTACGAGTATGGCTCCGTTTGATTAGCGCGCTGCTTGAACGACAAATACTGCAACGGAGTACCCGTTGCCGGCTCGAGTTCGGTGCAGCCGGGAAAAGGACACGCACAATAAGGGGACGAGTTGGGCATTGAGTTGGTCGCCAATGAATACCACCTTCGAGGCCGTGATCAAGCCCGAGTGCATGGAAGCAACTGCGGAGTGTTGCAATTTTCTGCCGCGCCCCGGGCTGCTTCATGAGTCGTTTCGCGGCGAGGGCGTGCTTGGCAGATTTGCGGCTGACTGTGCGCACTGGCAAATCGACGATCTCGCCGGCTCGGCGAATATCTCGGGCCAGGGCGACTCGCTGACCGCGCTCGCCTCGTGGCATGAGCAGATCAAGACCAGAGCCCCGGAGGCGATCCTCATCGGATATGTCGCCTACGAAATGGGTTACGCCTGGATAGGACTTAAATCGGAGAAACCGTCGGCGCTGGGATACCCCCTGATGCAGTTTTTCGCGTTCGAGCATTCAGAACCGGTTACGGTCCCGGTCCGTGCGGGAAAGCGGCTTGGCCAACGGTACGATTTGTTCGACTGGGATTCTGTGTTCTCGCATCGGCGGATCGCGCCCCGGCAGACACGCGCCCAGTACAAAGCCGCCATTCGCAGGATCAGCGATCACATCGCCGAAGGTGATATCTACCAGGCGAATTACACGCAGGCATTCGACGTCACGACCGATCTGACCGCGGTTCAGATTGCGGAACGGTTTGCGGATCGCTCCCCCAGCCCGTACGGAATCCACGTGAGCTATCCGAGAGTGGTGCTGCGGCCGACGCGAATGGGAGCGAAGGAATACCCCGCACTCTCTGTGCACTCCGTCTCACCCGAGTTGTTCTTTCGCCTGCGGAGCGGCCGGATCGAGACGCGCCCGATCAAGGGGACAATCGCTCGTGGCGCGGACGAACAGGAAGACCGTTGCCGGCTGCGTCGATTGCTCGCCAGCGACAAAAACCGCGCCGAGCTGCTGATGATCACCGATCTGGAGCGCAACGATGTCGGACAGATCGCCGAAGTGGGTTCCGTCGACACGATTGCGCTATGCCGGCCGCGGGCGACGGCGGCAGTGTGGCATTTGGAATCGGTCGTGAGAGGAACCATGCGACCGTCCCTGAACTGGACCCACGCGATGCGTGCGCTCTTCCCCGGAGGATCGGTGACCGGCGCTCCCAAACGGCGTGCGATGGAGATTCTCGATCGATTGGAGCCAGTGCCACGCGGGGTCTATTGTGGCGCCCTGGGATGGGTCGATGCCGGAGGCAATGCCGAATTCGCACTGGCGATACGCACGGCGGTGAAAATCGGCCGCACGGTACGGATTTTCGGCGGCGGTGGGATCGTCGCTGATTCGGACCCCGACGATGAATACGACGAATCACTTGTCAAGATCGCCCCGATGATGGATGCTTTGCTCAACGATGACGACGAGGCGACTGCGCGCAGAGCCAACCTGGCGAACGCCGCGGCGACGACCCCATAGCGATTGTGCGGCGGCCTGCATCAACGGCCGAATCGTTTCTTCCCGATCGGCACTCATTCCCGTCGACGACTGGGGCTTCCTGTATGGGTGGGGCGTCTTCGAGACTATCCGTCTTCATCGCAGGCGGGCGCTGTTTCTGGATCGACACCTGGAACGGATGGAATCCACGGCGGCCGCATTGCGCCTCCCGGGGGGCGTCGCCCCGGACTCCTGGCGACAAGACGTCGAGCGAACAATTCGTCGCTCACAACTCTCAGAGGGGGCCATCAACCTATACTGGACGCTGGGTGCACCGGGAACAATCGCGTCAAGTCGAATTGTCTGCATTCGTCCGAGGCCGCGTATCCACCGCCGTCCATTGCGTGTCTGGGTCGCGCCGTGGCGCGTGGAGCCGACGTCACCGGGAGTCGGCGTCAAGACAATGGCGTACTTCCCAAACATGTTTGCGCTCTCGTGCGCCTGGCGGGAGGGCTACGACACCGCCATCCTCCTCAACACACAGGATCGCCTCGCCGATGCCGCTACATCTTCGGTTTTCATCATCGAAAAAGACCGCATCGTGACACCTTCGCTGGGCGAGGGGGCTCTGCCGGGTGTCACGCGCGGCTTGGTCCTCACCCTGGCAAGAGAATTGGGACTCAATCCACGCGAGGCACCGATCACTTGGCGACGGTTCCTCGCCTCTGACGGGGTCTTCCTGACCTCGACACTACGGAGTCTCTCCTTGGTGGGACAAATCGGTGATATCCGTTGTCGGCCAACACGTTCTGCCCTCCGGCTACTGGGAACACTGCAAGCACGATACAGCCGCTTGGTTTCAGCGGAGATTCGGCGCATCCCATCGGCGTTTTAGGGCCATCGATTTCGCTGTTGACAGACTCTGAAGCCGCCCGGATGTTTTAGTTGGCGGGGAGTCTAAATCCGAGAGGGGTAGGCCAATGATTACAAAGAGATTCTTGGGGCAAGGGATAGGTGTCTTCGTAGGTACCCTCCTGGTGTGCCTGGCGACCGACGCGCAGGCGCAGCGTCGGGGACCCGGATCATACGAAGCGGGCAGCGCGCCATATCAGCCGCCGCGCCGAATGGTTGATGCGCCGACGGCGGGAACGCTATTGAAGGGAACCTTCGATACCGAGCTGCGGGCATTTCCCGGGGGCGGCATGCTGGGGGTGCTGCAGGTCGGGCTGACCAATCAATGGATGATCGGTCTGGGATATGGCGGGACGCAAATCATCTCCGCGAACGATCCGAATTGGAATCCCCGCATGAACTTTCTGACCAAACTACAGTTGCTTGGCGAAACCGATATGATGCCCGCCATTGCCGTCGGATTCGAGGAGCAGGGGTTTGGGGCGTGGGTCGATTCGCTGGACCGTTATGAGAACAAATCGAAGGGATTCTTCGCGGTTGTGTCGAAGGGATACATCAGCCGCGGATTCATCTCCTCGATCCACGGGGGTGTCAATTATTCCCGCGAGTACGACGACAAGGACAAGGATGTGAACTTTTTCTTCGGCGCCGACATGCGATTTGAGAACAATTTCGGCTTCGTGGCCGAGTACGACATGGCCCTCAACGACGACAAGGAACCGTTATCGCTCGGCGAAGGGTACGGCTACCTCAATGCGGGAGTGCGCTGGACTGTGCTCAATCGCATTTTCATGGAGGGGCATCTGAAGGATCTCCTCTCCAATCGCAAAGACACCAAAACAATCGGCCGGGAACTGCGCATTATCTACGTGGAAGCCTTTTGATCGAGTGCGTGTATTCCGTACTTTTGTGCCCGTCGGCGATCTCGGTTCTTTCCGACGGGCACATTCTTTGCAGGCATGGGGGCGGTTGGGAGGGAACCCCTTCTGTCCATGGGGGTTTGATGAGTAGGCGGCCCGCTTTTTGGGCAGAGCGAGTATTGTCGACGAACACAAATGATGCGTCCCCAACCCATAATGAGCGGTCGTCGGTGGTTGCGGCTGTGCGCCGCGCCGCTGACACTGGTTGCGGTGTTCGGCTTGTTCGGGTGTTACACGGTCCTCAAACACCCGATCACGGCGCAGGAGGGACCGGAGCGCTCTCCGCATCCGCAGGAGTACTACCGCCAGAATTGCGTCGATTGCCACGCCGATTACAACGAGTACCCGTACGGGTACTTCTATGGCGAGTACCCGGAGCACTATTTCGAGTATCCGCGCTGGGGGCACTACTACGCGTATCCGTGGTGGTGGGATCACTACTGGTACGGCGATTCGCCTGACGAATCGGTGGATGGTGAGCAGGGTCCGATGGCGCCTCGACGGGGCGGAATGCTGCCGCCGTACATCCACGGCGCACCGGCAACCAATACCGGCGGACTGGGCGCGCGAGGGAGCTCATCTGGAGCCGGCACGCCTCCTCCCAAGGGTGGAACGGAAACCGGGACGGCCGGAACAGTGATTCGCGATGGACGGGTCAAGACGCGCGTCGTTGTGCCGGCGGAGTCGCCGGACGGTTCGGATTCAAATGGGACAGTCAAACAGACCGATCAACAGAAGGCGCCGCGTCGTGGCGGCGGCACACCCAGGTAGCCATGAGAATGACAGCGATTGCTTGCCGAAAACAGACTCCATTTGCAACACAGAAAGCTTCAACGTCGGGCGTGTTCCGGCGACTGGTGACGCATCCGGCACGCATGGCCGTTGTCCTGGGTCTCTGGGCGGTATCGGTTCCGTCGGCCTCGAGGGCACAAGTGTGCGACACCGTCGCGCTCTGTCAAGAGACGCTGTCCTCTGATTTCTTTGGTGTGGACGCGCGGGCCCTGGCGATGGGCAACACGGGGATCGCGTTGGGACACGATGGTTCGGCGATGATCTACAATCCCGCGAATCTGGCGCGCATCAAACGCATCGAGCTGCGCGCCGGGCTGTCGCACCAAAAGCTCGACAACGAGACAAGCTTTTTCGACGGCGCCTCATCGCTTCCCGATGGACAGGACATCACAAAAACGCGTATCAACTCGATCACCTTGACAGCCCCGGTGCCCACATATCGCGGGTCACTGGTGTTTGGATTCGGTCTGAACCGAGTCAACAGTTTCGATCGCGCATTCGGTGTGCAATACCTTGCCTCAAATACTCTGTCCGCTGCGGTCGAAGGAATCAGTGCGCGCGAGCATGAGACCGGCGGGATGTGGAAGTGGACCGCGGCAGGCGCCGTCGACATATCACCGCGCGTGTCGGCCGGCCTTTCCCTGCATCTGTTGACCGGGAAAGATGAATATCGCTACATGGAAACCGATGACCGTTCGCCGAACGTCATCTCGCTGGATCAGTCGATCGATGTCGACTACGTGGGTATCAGCGCGACCGGCGGACTCAGCTATGCCGCGTCGCCGAACGTGACTGCCGGGATTGTCATCGAGACCCCGACCTTCATTGCGGCGGAGGAAACGGCGTTTCTGGTGCACGACACGGCATTCTCCGACTACATATGGGAGTACGGTCCCTCCTTCGCGGACTACAATCTGACCAAGCCATTCGTATTCGGCTTCGGACTGGGCGCCCAATTCGATCAGATCAACTTAGTCGGCGACATCCGCTACACCGACTGGTCGCAATTGGATATCGACTACGACGACCCGATATTGGAACCGGACGAAACCGCGGCCCTTCTGTTCATCGACGACTATCTGACCGAGGTCGTGAGCATTCACCTGGGCGGCGAGTTGATTTTGCCGCAACAGGGAATGTCGGTACGGGCGGGATACTTTTTCGACCCGTTGCCCCTGGAGTCGCGGTATGTCGCATCGGACCGGCAGTACATCACGGCCGGGCTGGGATTCCTCATCGACCGGGTGATGACGCTGGACATCGCCTATGTGCACGGCGGGTATGAACTGCGCGATGCCAGTCCCGGATTCTATTTCGCCGATTACAAGACGCGGCGCTTATTCCTGACGTTCGGATATCGGATCTGAGATACGCAAGATACGTTTCGAGTTTATCGGCTATAATCCCATCGCGTCCCAGCCATCCAGCGTCGATCGGCAGAAATCGCGGACCGTTGCGATGGCGCCCTGCCGATAGCGCTTTGCCTTCTCGACATCAAAATCGGGCGCGCCCTCGCCCGCCTTCGTCGTCAGGATCGGCCCGGGATACGGGTACACCGTGACTCCCGGCGCGAACTGATAGATCATCCGTTCGGAGTACGCATCGGCGTGAATGGTATCGGGGCGGATCGCGAGGACATAGCCATTCTCATCAGTGCCCGCGTGCCCGCCGGCCTGTCCATACACTTCCTCACAGACGGGCGCGGCCAAGAGCCACCAATCGACGACGAGGATCTTCATTCCGGTGCGGCGGTGGGCTTCCCATGACGCTGCCTTCAGCGTTTGCGTGTTGCCTCCATGGCCGTTGATGACGATCAGCGAATCGAAGCCCCACGATGCGATACCGCTGAAAACGGACGCGCAGTAATCCGCGAAAATCTCCTCATCGACCGGCACGGCGCCGGGATACGCCGCCAGTCCTTTGACTTGGCCGTAATGAATGGGGGGACACACCAGCGCGTGCAGATCGTCGGCGATCTGATCGACAAGGTCGATGGGGATGATGTTGTCGGTGCCCAATGGACCGACACCGTGCCCTTCAAGCGTACCGATGGCCATCATGGCTGTCCGGTAAGCGGCGGGAACCGCCTCCTGGAATTCCGCCCAATTCAAGTTTTCCCAATATGTAGGCATCGCCTCTCCTTGCTATGCGCTTCAAACACAACGGGCCGGCGACACCACGTGCACCGGCCTGATGATCGCGTCGATCCGATCCCGGATTATGGCTCGGCGGGGCTCTCCTTGATGTACTCTGCGAGTACGTCTTCTGTGCAGCGTCCGGTGTCTTCGTCGCCGTTAATCCGACAGAAATTGATTTCGCGCACGATGAATTCCAAATCTTCCTGGTGGCTGACATCATAGTTGAGGTCGATTTCTTGCCACGTGAGTCCGGCCCTCTCAAGCGCCCCAGTGGAATCACGGTATGCCTGATCGCTGCCGATGGTCACCAGTCCCGCCGCCTCGGGGCAATCGGAGCGCATTCCGAATAAGTAGCAGCCCCCCTCGATGGTCGGGCCCAGGATCAAGGGATGATCGCGCAAGTGCTCCAGCGCGCCGACGATGAGTTCGGGCGGCATCGTCGGGAGGTATCCACCCATGGTGATGATGTACTGGTAACCGGCACTCAGGCAATGCCGGAGATTCTCGGTCGTGCGTTCGCCGATCGGCGCGACCGACTGCGGCAGAACTTCCATACGCGACGCCAAAGTCTCCACACCGCGCCGTTGCGGATAATGCTCACGCAACAGCGCCGCCGCGTCCCGGGCCCAGATCGCGCGCTCCCTGGGTGCGATGGCCACCTTGACGTCAGCGAATTCGACCGCCGCCACTTGCGCCAGCGTGTCGGTGAAAAATGCGCGTTTCAGCTTGAGCATCTTGACGTCATCGAAGACGCGCAAGACCGGCAACGGCTCCTCTTTGCCGACGGGGTTGCGTACCTGGATGATGATAACGCTGCGACCACGCATGAGTCTGCCTGGCGGCGAGTATAACACGCACCCACGGGCAATTCAAGCAAACCCGGACTAATCTTGTGACGACCGGTAGAGGCAGTGCAATCGAATGTAGGCGGCCACGACGGGCGGCGTGAGGAAGTCTATTGACAGCCCCGATGCGATGCGTTCGCGAATGATCGTCGAGGAAATATCCACACGCGGCATCGCGACGGTCAAATCGGCATGCCGCGCTAAAGCGTCGCCTTCTCCCATTCGCGTCATGCCGGCAATCCGTGCCAGTTTGCGCACGCGCGCCGAGTCCTTCCACGACGGGAAATCAGCAAGCGCATCATCGCCGAGTACCAAGAGCAGTTCAGCCCGCGGCATCCGCTCATGCAGGGCGTCGAGAGTGTCTACAGTAAACGACGGTCCCGTACGCTGCCCTTCAATGTCGGAGACCTTCAGGGCAGGCGAATGTTCCACCGCCAGCCGCAGCATGGCCAAGCGGTGATCGAAGGACGCATGCGGCGGCGTCTGCTTCAAGGGCGAGTGGTTGTTCGGGACCAGCAGCAAGCGATCGCACGGCAACTGCTCGCACGCGCATTGCGCGGCGATCAGGTGTCCGTGATGAACGGGATCAAATGAACCGCCGAGGATTCCAATGCGTTCTGCCGTCGGCATCAGAGAGCCGCCTTCGCGCCGATCAGTGCCCGTCACCGTCCAGCGCCTGTCGCTGATCACGACGCCGCGCCAGATCGGCGACACGCCGGCGGGCGGACTTCGTGCGTTCGTGTTCGGGGTACAAATAGATCAGTTTTTCGAAATACTCGATGGAACGACTCAGGGAATCCTGTTTACGATACCCCTCGGCGATGTAGTAGACCGCTTCGGGAATGAGCGGCGAACCGGGGTACTTGTCGATGACCTCCTGCATGTACACGCGCGCGGCTCCAAAGCGGCCCATGCGATGGTACAGGCGTCCGGCCTTGAAATCACGCTGGGACAGTCGTCCGTCGGCCACCGCCAACAGCGAATCGGCGGTACGCACGTGCGCTGACAACGGATGCAGATCCTTAAACAATCTCAACTGCCGGATGGCATCCTCGGTTCGTTGCTGATCCAATGATGGATTCTCCGGCGCGACGCTCATCAGGGAACGGCACTGCAACAGATCGGCGTCTTCGACCAGCGTGCTGGACGGGTAGCGCCGCCGCAGCCGCTCGAATTCATCGCGCGCGGAGATGAAGTCTTCCAAATTGAAGTAGCACATTCCCAGCATGAATTGCGCGGAATCGACTCGCGCCGCACCGGGGAAATTGAACACGAACTGTTCGTAGGCAACGCGCGCCTTCTCCCACTTGCGCCTGGCATAGTGCTCTTGCGCGCGGGCATAGGTTTCATCGGCCGAGCCGAGGGGGGGCGGCTTGCTGCCGCCGCAGGAGACCGCGCCCACACTGGTCAGCAACAGGATGGAACAGGCCGCAGCATGGGACAATAGGTCTGTCGGGATGATCGATCGCCAGGGACGCGCGTGCATGGCCGGGCAAGTTATGTCAGTCCCATCTATGGACCAAGGCAAAAGCCCAGTCCTTGTAGTGTCGCCGCCGATCAGAGTTCCAATCGGGAGGGGCGGGCGGTCCGTCGGTGCGATTGTCGTCTGGAATCAGACTATAGACAGGGCGCCGTCAGCGGGATGCGTGGCGCGCCATAGCGCAGGCGCAGGTCGTTGAAGGCGTCCATGACACGCCGTGTGTATGAGTACGGCAGACTGCGTCCCTTTTGCAGGGATTCGCGGACCACGGTTTCGCCGCGGTTGTAGGCCACGAGCGCATTCTCCACACATCCGAATTGGCGGCACAAATCAGCCAGGTAGCGCGTACCGACGCGCAGGTTGAAGTCCGGCTCGAAGAGCGCATCATCGCTGGGCCACTCCCATCCGACCTGGGAAGCCACCCAACGTCCGGTCGACGGTTTGACCTGCATCAATCCTCGCGCTCCCATGATCGATACTGCATCGGTGCCGAACGACGATTCGACTTTGATCACAGCGACTATCAGCAGCGGCGGCAGTTGATGCTCCTGGCTGACCTCGTAAATGTCGGCCGCCAATCGGGCCTCGTCATCGTGACTCAGATTCGTTTGCAGATCCTCGACGGCTTCCAGCACACGCAGGCGGTCTTCCAAATACGCGATGCGTTCGGCCTGATCGGCGATGCGTTCTTCCTGCTGCTGCAGTTGCCGTCCGAGTTCGACATTCCGGTTGGCCTGATGTGCGAAGCCGACGACGGCCACAATCCAGATCGCCATGAAGGCCGCTGCCATCGGCCAGGAGATCGCAAGGCCGCGTCGCTTGGGGATCGAATCGTTGTTTGTCATACTGTAGCTCCAACAGTGGCCGACGGGCGGCGCCCGGATGCCGCATCGTGCTGCGCATCACAGCGGCCGGTGAGATCGACGCCTTCGGCTCCGGTGACCAGAACGTTGTAGATGCCGAAAGCGGTGATCGCGTCGCCTGAGACGATGATTCGTCCGTCGATATCGGGCGCGTCGTGAATGGTACGGCCTTCCCAACAGCCGTCTTCACTCCGTTGTTCCAGCAATGTTGGGACGAAGGATCCGAGCTTTTGCACCGACTGATCGGCCGACCAGCGGTCGAATGCTTCGGCGAGCAGCCCCGCTCGTTGCGACGCCAGCTCGCGCGGGACGACATCATCCATCCGTGCCGATGGTGTGCCGTCTTCGGTCGAGTAGACGAATGCGCCCATGCGTTCGAATCCGTTCTCCTCGGCGAACGTCAGCAATTCGGCGAAATCGTGTTCGGTCTCGCCGGGATGGCCGACGATGAATGTGGTCCGCATGGCGAGGTCGGGACGCACACGACGCAACGCGTCGATGGTGCGCTGGGTGTCGACTTTGGTCGTGTGGCGATTCATAATCGTCAGCATACGGTCGCTGATGTGCTGCATGGGCATATCCAAATACGGAACCAGCTTGGTACAGTCTCCCACGGAGGCAATCAGTCGTTCTGTCACGAAAGCGGGATGCGCATACATCAGACGCACCCAGAAGTCTCCGGGGATACTGTCAATATGATGCAATAATAAGGCCAAATCGGTGCCATTATCAAGATCAGTTCCCCAAGATGTCGTATCCTGTGATACCAGAATGACTTCCCTGGTGCCGTTGGACACCAGCATCGTGACCTCTTCGACAATCGATTGCAGAGGTCGTGATCGCAGACGACCACGAATCAGAGGTATGGCACAGAAGCGGCAGGCGTTGTCGCAACCGTCACCGATCTTGATATAGGTCGAAAGCGGCGCCGATTCGGTGTCGATTTGCCATGTCGTTGTGTGTTCACGGTAGATCGCGTCGGGCTTTTCCACCCAGCAGACCGGTAGTGGACCGGTGCAGTTGGCTTCGAGCGCGCGCTCGACCAGATCGGGACGATTAAATCCCACGATCGCGTCGACCGAAGGTATTTCCTTTGCCAGATCGCCGGCGTACCGCTGCGCGAGACAACCGGTGACGACAAGTCTGCGACGGCCGGAGCGGTCCGTGTCTCGGCGCGACACACCCTCCCAAATCGCCTCCAGCGATTCCAGTTTGGTCGGCTCGATGAAACCGCACGTGTTGACGATTTCGGCATCGGCACACTCGGGATCGTCAACGACCGTCCACCCGGCAAGCTTCAGATGCCGGGTGAGCGCCGCGCCATCGGCTTCGTTCTTGGGGCAGCCCAACGTGCGGATGTAAACGCGACCTTTGTTCATCTCCGAACCCTTACAAAAAACAGCGCGCAGAATCCCCGCGCGCTCGTTCTACAATATAACTAATTGTCTTTGGACGAACTGTCTGAAGCTGTACGTGACGGCAGGACAATCACTTCGGCGCCTTTTGGAGGAGAGTAGCTGAAGCGCCCGCTGTCCTTCTGATCATCGGTTTCGTATGCGGAGAAATACAGCGTCGAGGTTTCTTCGTTGTAATCAACGTACTCGGCTTTGTCGGCCCAGTGTGTCTGAGCATTGATCCACAGTGTCAACCGTTGGATCGCCGCCGTTTCAGTTTTGGCCGCCAGGCGGATGCGCCATGTCTTCTGGCCGTCGCGATCGACATCTTCGCAGTCGACGATCAGAAAATCGGTGCGCAGCGACCCGAAGAATCCGGCTGGACCGAATTCAAGAGAATCGAGTTTCCCGGCGCGGATGGTGACCTGATTCGTCTCAGATGCGTGGGTCCAGAGCGTGTCTGTTCCGCGAACGACCGTCTGCGCGTCGGTCTCGACACGGTATCTCTTGGGCGGGCCGAGCCATAGAGTGCCACTCTCCGGTTCACGTTCACCGAACAGCAGCGAGCGCGATTCCCGTCGGAACTTCAATCGGATCGTCTTGTGCGTGGCGATCCTTGCTTCGAACGCATCGATCGCGGAATCAGACTCGCAGCATTGAGCACCCTGTGCCAGCGGATACGCACACAATCCCGCCAACAGGAGAATTGACACCCGACGGACGGAGCCGCGAATCGCTGGTAGTCTCTCATTCATATGCGGTCGAGAGCTAATACCTGTTGTACCCCAAATCAAGCCCGACATACGCCGTCCGCATTGCCGGTATTTGGCCCGGTTTCCGGAAAGTTTGTAAGCCGGCTCAGGGAACGGGCTTGGCGAACCGTCGTTCGAGTTCTTCGACGGAAATCAAGACTTCGCGGGCTTTGCTGCCGTCGTAGGGCCCAACGACACCCGCCTCTTCGAGGCGGTCGATGAGACGGGCGGCACGCTGATAGCCGATGCCGCAGCGGCGTTGCAGCAGGGACACCGATCCTTGCTTGTGACGACAGACGACCTCGGCCGCTTGAAGAAACAGCGGGTCGCTGGTCGGATCGTCGTCGGGATCGCCGCCACCACTTTCGGCATTGGATGACACGGCCGCAAACGCCGACACCGGCGATACCTCGACGATCTGTTCCCGGAGGCAGGTGACCAATGATGATGTCTCTTCGCTGGAGATATAGGCGCCATGCACGCGCAGCGCTTCGGGCTGCCCCGGCGCCAAATAGAGCATGTCACCGCGGCCGAGGAGCTTCTCAGCGCCATTCGCATCGAGAATGGTCCGAGAGTCGGTCTTTGACGCGACCTGAAATGCGATTCGACAAGAGAAATTCGCCTTAATCAGGCCGGTGATGACATCGACCGAGGGCCGCTGCGTGGCGAGGATCAAGTGGATTCCCACCGCGCGCGCCATCTGCGCCAGACGTGTGATCAAAAGCTCGATGCGCGCCGCTTCCGCACTCATCATCAAGTCGGCGAGTTCATCGACGACGATGATGAGATACGGCAGCCGTTCGCTCTCGTCAGACTTGCGATTGTAGTCGACGATGTTGCGCACGCCGCTTCCCGCCAGCCGTTTGTAACGGTCATCCATCTCTCGCGCGGCATCGGCCAGGAGGCGTTCGGCCGCCTTGGGCTGCGTCACGACCGGTTTTGCCATGTGCGGAATCCCCGCATAAACCGACAACTCAAGCCGCTTGGGATCGACGAACAGGAGGCGGACATCGCGCGGATGATGGCGATACAAAAGCGATGCGACGATGACATTGATGCAGACGCTCTTGCCCGACCCGGTCGCCCCGGCGATGAGCAAGTGCGGCATGGAGGCGAGGTCGGCGACGTAAGGGCGGCCATCGATACTTTCACCCAACGCCAACGGCAAAACCGCATCTGTAGCGGCGAATTCGCGGCTTTCCAGGATGCGCCGCAGACTCACCATCTCCGGGTCGCGATTGGGAATCTCGATCCCGACCGCCGCCTTACCCGGCACCGGCGCCACAACGCGCACACGCGATGCCGACAACGCCAGCGCGATGTCGTCGGCCAATCCGACGACCTGATTGACTTTCACGCCCGGCGCGGGGCGGAACTCATAGCGCGTGATCACCGGGCCGGGATAGATTTCGATCTCACCCTGAATGCCGATGTCGAATGTTTGCAGGGCTTCGCGCAGCAACGACGCGCCGTCGGAATCGACGCGGCGGCGGTGATGGGGCGCCATCGGGACCAACAAATCAAGCGATGGGAATTCGTAGTCTCCGGCGTCAATCGGCTCACCCATTGAAACGACGCGCGGTTCGTTACGAAGCGACGCCGGCGGCATCGGCATCGGGACGGCGCGTTCCGGCGCCCGCTTGATCGTCATCGTCGAGCCGTAACGCGACCAATTCGGAAGTTCCCCATCATCGGGCGGATCAACGTCTGCGGCACTCTCACGTTCGTCGCCGCCGTCGAGCCAATCGTCGCCACGCGCACGTCGATCCAACGGACGACGAATCTGCCCAACCCAGTCGGCCGTACGACTCTTCAGCCTCGCGAAGAATATTTTCACGGTGGCCATAACCGATCGACGCGGCTGCGCGCGTCGTTCGGCGACGGTCTTGCGTTTGGGCAATTGCGGCCAGCGGACATTGAGCCGCTGCCAGGGCAACAGAAACAATGCACCGCCGATGAGAATCGAACCGATGATCAACATCCCGCCTGCGACACCCAGCAAACTGACTACACTTCCCGCAAATGAGCGCGCCATCCAGCCGCCGAGGGTGGTCGTTTCGCCGGTCCAGACATCCCCGCGTCCGGCGGCGGGCAGATCGACCAGAACGCCGCTTAAGAATCCGGCGGCCAGAATCAGGATGCTGATTACGACCCCGCGTCGGCCGAACGACTTCAGGAAGCGGTTGAGTCCGAGCGATCCGGTGCACAAAACAAGTCCCCACGCGACAAACCCGAACCACTCAAAGAGCGCATTGGAAAGCAACGCGCCGACGGTGCCGGCGAGATTTCGCGGCAGGTAGGCGTCGGCCCAGAAGTCCTGCGGACCGGCATGGATCCAGCGGTCGTCGCCGCCTTCGTGCGTGGCCAGCGAGAGCGCCGTGAATAGCCCGAGCACGATCAGCAGAAAGCCGAATATCTCAGACTTGCGTTGGTACGAGACCGAACCGAACCACCGCACTGCGGACTGCCTTTCCCTATGGACCGCATCTTTGGAGAGACGCGATCCCCCCTGACCCCGGCAAATAGGTCTGCGCAGTTCGACCTGTCAATTCCAAAGCTGAGTCGAGCGCCACAAAGACGAACGGGGCCCCAAAGTTGGAGCCCCGCCGGTGGTCCTGTCTGGCCGTACTAACGTACCGAGCGCTTGAGCTGCTCGCCGGCCTTGAAGTGCGGAACTTTGGCCGCCGCGATCTTGATCTGCTCGCCGGTGCGCGGGTTGCGTCCCATGCGGGCTTTGCGCTTGGAGATGCTGAAGGTGCCGAATCCCACGAACGTGACCTTCTGGCCCTTCTTCAACGATGTGGCGACACCATCGAAGAGCGCCTTCATGGCACGCTCGGCCTGGGCTTTGTTGACCTTCGCCTCCTTGGAGATTTTCTCGATCATTTCTTCGCGTTTCATTTCACAACCCCCTGCATAGTGTTTTTGGCTTACTTTCGCCGTTTCGGGGCGAATCGTATCTGCGGCTCTCAACACTGTCAATGGCAAAATGCGTGCGGTTGCCGTCTGTAAGCCGAATTCGAAGAATTGACCGCCAGTTTGTGCGGGCTCCCGGACGCGATTGGCTTGGAAGCGTCGCGGCCATGGCCAGCGGCGTCAGCTTAACACACAGTGCCACAGTCGCTTACGACGCTTAACGGCCGAAGCCGCTTAAGAGGCCGCTTTCGGAACGTTCGATTTTGATGTCGGGAATGTCTTTGACACTCAGCTTGAAATAGTAGCCGCTGCGCGATCCGCCCGGGATCCATACAAACATCGCCTGCCAACAGTGCAGGTCGCGCTGCAACTCGAATGTCATGTCGGTCACGGTATGACGGACAAAGTCGTAGGTCTGCTGATAATTGAGCCCCCAGTTTGTCGCCGGTTTCAGATCGACGCGCCATCCCAGCCAGTGTGTCTTGAACGTGGGTCCGCTGCCGTGTGACTCGCTGTAGCGATAGGAGAAGCTCGCGTTGATCGGAATCCCCTCGCCGACCTGCGTGCTGTCGAGGTAGGAGTCTCCGGTTCCCAATTGCGTGACACTACTGAGCGCCGAGGCGTCTCCTTTCAGTGTCATTCCGGCGCTGAGTCCAAGATTGGTCAGACGGGGGCGCGACCATTGCAGTTCGAGCGTCTCAGGGTCGTACAGGTCCCAGAGTGCGTCGGCGGCCAGCTCCAGCCGTCGCGCCAGCGTTGTGCGCGCGTTGCCGGCCAGATTGCCCCAGCGGCGTGTGTCGCGTTCGAAGTCGTAGCGCGTCGAGAAACTGGCGGAAAAGAGCGAGACTTTTTGCGCGCTGTCTCCCTCACCGAGCTTGGCATCGAAGACATTGCCGAGTGAGAAGCTCACGCTTTGGCTCTGGGCCGATGAACCGCCGCCCGCCCCGGTGAAAGCGCGCAGATCGTCGTGGCGTGTCACCGCCGGGGTAAATGTGTATCCGACGCGCGGCGACAGGGTGTGACGAACGGTCGAAAGTCCGAACAGATGCGGGTTGAGAAATCCGTAGAGATTGGCGCTCGTACCGACACCCAAAGAGCCGGAAGCACGTCGCGAGGGCTCCTCGATCGGCACACCGGCGTCGCGGGCGAGGTTGGTGTTGAAGACATAATACCACGCCTCGGAAAACGACGCGTTCGGCGAGACAGTAATGTGCTGGAGGAGTTTTTGCGGAAAGCGCAGCGATGCATCGTACGTCACGGTGGCGTAATCCTTCTCGTCGAACATGCCGGTCGTGTCGCCGACAGTCGGATCTTTGCTCTCGGTGTGCGTCAGGGTCGTGTTCAGCCCGATGTAGGCATTGTGATACCAGCGATTGTCCGCGCCGGAGTCGGGTGACAGGATTCGGCGCTCGTAGAACGAGAGACTGGCCTGCGGCAGTCGCAGGCGGCGGCTGTCGGTATCCAGATTTTCCGTCACTTCGGCGTAGGCGGTCAGGGAAGCACCGCCGAATCGTTTGCGCAGATTCACCTGCGAACGCAGCGAGCGATTGCGACGGTCGGTCGGATCGTAACTGTAATCCTGATAGTACGAATTGTCCGAGAGAAAATTGGCGGTCGCCGACAGGGTCGCGCTCGGCGACAGGGTCTGCTGGTGGCTCCCCTGCAGACTCCAGCGGGTCGTGCGTGTTTCGGTGAATTCCGATTGTCGCGACTCGCGGGCGTACGACCCGGAGACATTGCCGTGAAATCGGTATCGCAGGGCATAGTTGACCACGCCGCGCAGCCGTAACCCGGTTTCCTCGTTGAAGTCGAGCGCACCCTCCGCGTCCCAGTAGTCGGACGCCGCCCAGTAGTAGCCGACATTGCCGATGAAGCGTTCTCCCCGTTCGAAGTTTCCGAACCGCAGCGGCAGGAACCCGGAGTGTCGTCCCTTGCGGATCGGAAAGATGTAGAACGGCAGGATCGCGACAGGAATTCGATAGACGCGCATCACGACCGGACGCGCGATGACCTTGTCGTCACGGACCACGACCATTTCCCGTCCATCGAACTGGAAATGAGATTCCTCACGATCGCACGTCGTATAGATGCCGTCGGAAACAAAGAACACACTATCGGTAAATTTGCGGAAGTCGCCACCGCGATAGAAGCCATCCTCGAGTTCCGTGCGCGATCCGCGGATTCGGCCCCGTTCGGTATCCATGTTGTAGGTCAGCATGTCGCCGGTGACCACCTGGCTGCCGTCGGCGAGTCGCGGGCCCTCGGTGCGCTGTTGGGCGGAGTCTGCCTCGATGCGCGGCCGTGCCAGCAGGTCCTTTCTGTCAGCCCAATAGGTAATGTGCCCCGCATTCAGGACGACGGTGCCATAGACCAATTGTGCCTCGGCCTCCAGATCGATGCGTGACGAGTCGGGATGAAATGTAATGCGCGCGCCCTCGTAGTGGACCGTATCGCGGCCCTTCCCCTGATCGGGAACATAGACGCCGCGCGCGCCCCCCTCAACGGTCATCGTTTGCAGACGGCCGGCGGCGAATCGCAACCACAGCGAATCGCCGGAGGCGTGATTGGCTCCCTGGGTCGAATCGCCCGGAATGTGATCCGTATACGCCTGACCGATGACACGGATGGCGCGCAGCGTGTCTCTTGTCAGGAAGAAGTCGGCGCGCTCTCCTTTGAGCAGACTCACACCGGCCAGACCCGTCGATGTGTCGCTGTATTGACCCGACGCGTTGCCTACGGCAATCACGCGGTCGACGCTCCCCGACGCGTACAGGAGGGTCAGCGTGTCGCCGCTGATCTCTCCTCCCAGTCCCATTGCGTTCGGCTTGCCCCAAAGGACGGCGCGCGCCGAATCGGGCCAAACGACTCCGTACTGCCCATGCGCGCGCCAGTCGCCTTTGTTAACGGAAACATTCCCGATGCCGACCCCGCGTGACTCGGAACGGAAATACTTGATCGTGTCGGCGATGACGATGGTCTGCCGGGACGAATCGAGTGTGAAATCCCAGTACAGTATCGGGAGCGAGTCGGCAATGGCGATGTCCTGAACGCGGTCGAAGTGTCCACGCTGCGAATGCAGAGAGAATCGCTCGGTCGTGTCTTCGACCAGTACGTTATCGAGTGCGGTAACCCAGCGCTGGTCGCGGTGATAGATGAGTTGTTCTGCGGAGACAACGCTTCCGGGGCGGCGCACACGGACATGGCCCAGAAACTCGACCTCGCCGGATCCGGGATTCCATGTCGCCATGTCGGCATCAATGGTCGTCTCGCCTTGACGAAAGCGGACATCCCCGAAGAGATGATAGGTCGCTACCGAACCCTCGCTGATGATCTCGGTCGAGTCCGCATGTTCGAGGATCAGCGGCTGTGCGCCATCCTTTGCGTCAGCAGCGCTTGAAGCTGCCGTGCCGAGCGCGACGGCCAGCACAAACACCGTGCGGGTATTGATGTGTCGAAAGATCGTTTCCAATCCCAATGGCACGCGTGCCCCCGATAGCCCGCTAATAGTACACACGGCGCTGTCTTCGGGTCAGACCCGATCACGCATTATCGAGTGATCGCCCCACAACCGGAAGCCGAATGTTGTCAGAACAGACGGCGGGCGAAGGTGCGACGGTCAGGGGGGCTGATGGCCGTCACAACGGTGTTGGTCAGCGTTCCCAGGCCGTCGACGGTGATGGACACCGTGTCACCCGGCGAAATCGGCCCCACGCCCGACGGTGTGCCGGTGAGGATCAGATCGCCGGGATGCAACGTCATCACACGTGATATGAAGGCGATGAGCTCTTCGACGCTGAAGACCATTCGGTCGAAAGCCGACTGCTGACGGACCTCGCCGTTGAGATGCGTGGTCAGTCCGGATGCGGTGCGATCAAACGCGTCCTGCACCCACGGTCCGATCGGGCAAAACGTGTCGAACCCCTTGGCGCGCGTCCATTGCTTGTCCTTTTTCTGCAGGTTGCGGGCGGTCACATCGTTGCCGATCGTCCAGCCGGCGATCACTTCGCCCGCCGCTTCAGCCGGGAGTTGTGATGCGAACTTCCCGATCACCACTCCGAGCTCGCCTTCGTAATCGACCCGATCGACCTGTGGCGGGATGACAATCGCCCCCCCCGGAGACAACAGTGCCGATGGCGGTTTCATGAATATCACCGGTTCATCGGGGACTGCATCCGCTGAGGCGCTCTCGGCCACGTGGGCTGCGTAGTTGAGGCCGATGGCAAGGATCTTGCCCGGTCGCACAGGCGGCAGGAACGTCACTTCATCGACCGAGTGGGTTCGTTGTGTTGCGACCCCGCCCTGATACCACGGTCCGCTCCAGCGTCGGACGGATTCCCCCTCATGCGTCCCCCAATAGCTGCCGCGCTGCCACATGAATCGCACATATCGGGTCATGTCGTACCTGCCTGCATGAGATCAATGTCCGCGAATTCCAATAATGTGCGCACATGCACCGAGACCGATTCGGCCAGAGCGGAGAGATTGTACCCACCTTCGAGAACGGAAACAACCCGTCCACCACAGACTTCCCGCGCACATTCGCACACCAGGCGACTCGCGGCAGCGAACGCGCTTGTGCTGACACACAGTCCGGCCAACCGGTCATCGGTATGTGCATCGAATCCGGCCGAGAGAATTATGATGTCCGGTGCGAACTGCGCGGCGTGTACGAAGAGAGTGCGTTCGATCGCGTCGAGGAACTTCCGATCCCCTGTTCCGGCGGGCAGCGGAACATTGACCGTGAATCCCCGTCCGGCGCCATGTCCGGTCTCGTCGGCCGCGCCGGTGCCGGGATAGAACGGGTACTGATGGACCGAGGCATACAAGATGTCGGCTGAGTCGTAGAAGATCGCCTGCGTGCCATTGCCGTGATGAGCATCCCAGTCGAGAATGAAGACCTTCGCACCGGGATTCTCAACGACAGTACTTGCCGCGGCCACCGCGACGTTGTTGAACAGGCAAAACCCCATCGCCTGTCCACGCAGCGCGTGATGCCCTGGCGGACGCACGGCGCAGAAGGCATTGGCAACCCGGCCGTTCCAAACAGCGCGCGTCGCCGCCAACACGCCTCCGGCAGCCAGACGGGCAATCCGCGGCGAATCTTCGCCGATGAATGTATCGGCATCCCACCAGGTTCCTTCTGCCTCCTGCAGAGATGAGATGTAGTGGTGATCATGCGCCAAAGCGATTTCAGCATCCGACGCTTCTCCGAAGTTCACCGACTGGAGCAATTCCATCAGGTGGTCGTCCTTAATCCTCCCTACGATGGCAGCCAAACGCTGCGGGCACTCCGGATGTGCCAGACCCGCATTGTGTCGCAGGAATTCGTCGGAGAAGACCCACCCCGTCATCGTGCCGATCCGGCGTGAAGTCCTCAAACCGTGCGCAACTTCCAGCGTCCCAGACCGAACCAGACGTACAAGACCGATCCCTTCACTATTGAAGAAATGGTAATGGTCCACCACACGCCGACGATGCCCCAATCGAGCCAGACGGCCAGCGCCCACGCCAGCGGGATACGTCCGATGGACCCCACAATGGACACGATCATCGGCGGCAGGGTATCGCCCGCACCGGAAAATGCACCCTCCAGGACGATTTCCCATCCCATCAGGATTTGCGAGAGCGCCAGAATCCTCACGTAGCTGACCCCGGCGGTGATAACGGTTGGATCGTCACTAAAGACATGCAACAGTGGGCCGGGGAACAAAAGATAGATCGCGGTCATCATGCCGGTAAATCCGGTGACCAACAGCAGTGTCTTGTGCGCCAGCGACGCAGCACGGGCGGGATTGCCCGCTCCAAGATTCTGGCCGACGAGCGTCGCCACCGCGAGCGCGAACCCGTAGGACACCAGGTAGTCGATCGACTCGATGCGGTTTCCGATTCCCAGCGCCGCAACCGATTCGGTGCCGAAGCGCGATGCCACCTGATTGACAAACAGGTAGACGACGGAAAAGGTAATCCCGGAAACAGAAATCGGCAGCCCGATGCTCAGGAGGCGGCCGATGCGCGGCCAACTCATCGGCCCGATGATGGCATATCCGACGCGAAACGGCAAACGCTGACGACGCAGAAGGATGATGAACACGACCGATGCGACCGCGTAGGAGGCCACGGTGGCGGCGGCGGCACCGACGGTGCCCCATTCCGGGAACGGGCCGATGCCGAAGATCAGAAGGGGATCGAGAACGATGTTGACGACGGTGCTGATGCTGAACACCAACAGCGGGGTACGCGTGTTGCCGCAGGCGCGATAGAGCGCACCCGCCCACTGGAAAAACACGATGATGACCGATCCGGCGAAGTACACGAGGAGATACTGTTCCGCCAACCGCGTGACCTCCGGCTCCAATTGCATGACCGCGATGATCTGATGACGCAGACCGATGACCGCCACGGTGATGATGACACCGAAGAGAAACACCAGCCGCCAGGTCTCTTCGGTGACGGCGCGGGCACGGTTGAGATCGGATGCGCCGATAGCGCGCGCCACGACGGCGACCAGGCCGGTCGTCAGCACTGACGACAGCGACATCATGATCCAGACGACAAATGTGGCGGAGATCACCGCCGCCAACGGCGTCGGACCGAGACGTCCGACCCAAATCATGTCCACAACCGCAAAGAGCGTTTCAAACAGCATCGACGCGGTGGCGGGCCACGCCAGGCGCATGATCGCACGATAGGGGTGACCGCGCAGGATGGACTCGACATCGCGGCTGATCGGAGCGGCAGTCGGTTCATGTGTCATGGCGCTCGCGCGGCGTATTCCCGCGGGGAACAATCTAAACATCCGGTGTTTATCGGACGATGGAAATCGGTCTGCTAAGGTGCAGTCTGGGAGACAGAGGCGATGTAATCGACGGCGTAGAGGTAGCCATCGGCACCCAGTCCGGTGATGACGCCACGGCAAGCTCCGGAAATCAGACTCTGGTGGCGGAATTCTTCGCGCGCGTGAATATTGGTCATGTGCACTTCGACGACCGGGGCCGCTATCGACGCGACTGCATCGCGCAACGCGACTGAGGTGTGCGAGTAGCCGCCGGGGTTGAAGATCACACCGAGCGCGCCGGAAGCCCCGTGGATCCGGTCGATGAGCGCGCCCTCGAGATTGGATTGAAAGAACTCGATCGGGATGCCGTGACGGGCGGCGCGTTCGCTGATGCGGGTGTTGATCTGATTCAGAGTCTCTGCTCCATAGACCCCGGGCTCTCGTTGACCGAGGCGATTGAGATTAGGACCGTTGATGACGACGATCGGACGCGACATGTCTACCTCTTGACCCAGTCCCGCAGGAACCGAATCGCTTCGTGGATTTCCCGGTCGGTAATGTCGTCATAAACAGCAACGCGTCCGATGGCGCGCGGCAGGACCCAGACAGGACGCCCTAAACGTCGCTTCTTGTCAAACGACAGGTGTGTCCTGAGTTCAGTCTCGGTGACTTCGACCGCTCGTGTCTGACCGTGCAAGCTGCCGCACAGACCGGCCAGCCGGTCCATTTGACGATGTGAAAACATACCCCGCAGGGATGCGATGCACGCGGCTCCGACCATGCCGAGGGCAATCGCTTCGCCATGACGGAACCGCCGGTACCGGCCCCATTTCTCGAGCGCATGACCGAGCGTGTGTCCGAAGTTCAGGATATGACGCAAACCGATGTCGGTCTCATCGGCGGCTACGATCTCGGTCTTGGCACGAATACAACGGCGCAGCACCTCAAGCGGCAGAGAACTGCTCCCGGCCAGCCACGACGTCAATTCGGATTCGCAGCGCGCGAAGAGCTCAAGGTCGCCGATGACGCCGTATTTGACGACTTCGGCCAATCCTGAGCGTCGCTCGCGCAACGGGAGCGTCACCAATGTCTCGGGATCGACAATGATGCCCGTCGGATGATAAAAGCAGCCAATGAGGTTTTTTCCGCGGTGGTCATTGATTCCGACTTTTCCGCCGATGGCGGCATCGACTTGTCCGATGATCGTCGTTGGAATCAGCCACAGCGGCACACCGCGCATGAAGGTTGCCGCCGCATAGCCGACCGTGTCCGTCACAGCGCCGCCGCCCAGCGCGACAACACGAGTCGTGCGGCCGCGTCGGCGTTGAAACCATCCCTCATGAAGGGCATGAACGGTCGACGCATTCTTGCTCGCCTCTCCGTTTCGGAGAACGGTTTTATGAACGTGCCATTTGCCGCGACATAGAGACGCCACCACACGCGACGCGTAAAGAGAATCGACCGTCCTGTCTGTGACCAACTCCAGCGGGCAACCGCGCTGCGGCGCGAAGAGGCATCGGTCCAGTTGCTTCAGCAATCCTGCCTTGATGTAGATCGGCACACGGCGCGGCGGGATCTGGCCGACGATGGATGGGCGAATCATGCGAGCGACTCGATCCATTGTATTATGCGGGTGGCGACGGCGTCGACCGGCTGATCGGACGTATCGACCGTGTAATCGGCAATTGCCCGGTAGGCACAGTCCCGCGACAGCAGAATCGATTCGGCATGCCGAGCAAACTGGTCGTAATCTGAAATCGGCTTGGTTCCATCGAGGAGCAGCGGGCGATCCGTCATGGCGCGGATGCGGTTCCAAATCGTCTTCGTGTCCGCGGTCAGCAAGACTGTCAATCCTGTCTGCTTGACCACATTGACATTGGCGGCAACGGTCGGTGTGCCGCCGCCGAGGGCGATGACCGCAGGCGGTGCTGCCGCCAGGAGGCGTAGTGCTTTGGATTCATGGGCCCGAAACACCGATTCTCCTTGCGATTGGAAGAACGCCGGTATGTCGCATCCGACCAGTTCAACGATCTGCCTGTCAAGATCCCAGAATTGACGCCCTCGGCGATGGGAAAGCGTTTGGCCGACAGTTGTCTTGCCGGTGCCCATGAATCCGGCAATGTAGAGGTGTCGCCAGCGCGGCTGGGTCATCGCACGGCCCCCGACGGTTGCACCAGGGGACCGCGTGTCAATCGTGCCAGCACCAGCGTGACGACCAGCGCGGTCAACAGCCGTGCCGTGACCATGATCCAGGCACTGCCACCAATAACAGCAAATAGCAACGTATCCTCGACGATGGCATGACAAATCCCGAGAAAGGCACTGACGAGCACAATCTGACGCGCTTCAAGCTCCCCCGATCGGGATTGCGATATCAGGACACCGGCGCCGTAGGCGATTCCGAATGCAAGCCCGGTGATCAACGACAGCATCGCCGGCGGCAAAAATCCGAACGGTCGAAACACGTTCTCCCCATTTCGGATGAACCCGCCAAACCAATGCCGTGTCCTGACCCATTCCAGCGCGACCATCAGCGGCATGATGATGACGAACACCTTCAGCAGCAGTCCGCCGAGCCCGATCGCGATGTCCGTGATCATGATCCCCATTGGCCTGGCCCTCTTATAAATTCATCAACTGCGCGACGACCCAGCCCAGCGACCAACCGACGGTGATTCGCATGCCGATCAGCGCCAGCGCCGGCGCGCGCATTTGTCTTAGAATCGCGCCTTCAACGAAATGGTTGTGTGACACGCCGAGGATGACACCGGCCACGGTGACCGCCATCGGATCCCAGTGCCCCGCGGCAATGACGGCAACCGCGGCGTACAGATTGACGCAATGCCCGACAACCATCGCCAAGGCCGCGTCGCCCGGCAGATGCCAGAGCGACATCGCCGGAGCAAACCGGTCAGCCATGAATTGAAATGCCGGTGTGCGCTGCAACAGCGAGACGCCGATGTAGACCGGCACCATGACTCTCATCAAGGTCCAATAGGTCGACCATCCGTTGGCCAACCCGCGTCGCGTCACCGCGCGCCATGTCACTGCGGCTATCGTCGTCACCCGATGCGTCCCTGAGTTGTGAGGAGCATCCGTGTTACAGAGCCCGGAAATCCACGCCCCGTCCATATGCGGAAACTTGCCTCCGCCTGCGCCACCAACATCGGCCAGCCATTGATGCACACGCGGCATCGAGCCGCTCTCGCCTGCTTGAGCAAGAGTGTCTCGGGGGGCTCATAAACTAAGTCGAATACGATCGTTGCGTCGGGGAGGCTGATTCTGCCGGAGAGAGGACTGACGCCTTTGAAAAGCCCGCCACCCAGCGGTGTCGCGTTGACAATCAATGCGGCATCGGCAACCGCCATTCGGACATCGTGATCGCTCCATCCCAGAGCGTCTGCCTCGATGTGTCCCTTCGCAGCGCCGGCGATCGTCGCGAGCAAGTCGTCCGCCTTTCGTCGCGAGCGCCCGACAATCGACAACCGGCCAATCCGAAAATCGGACAGCAGCGTCCATGCCACGGCGCGCGCCGCGCCACCCGCACCGAAAACGACGGCATGCGCCCCGGTCAGTCCCCGTCGATACCGTCTCAGCGTCGCCCGCACGCCGTCGATGTCGGTGTTGTGGCCGGTGGTTCGTCGATTCACATACGACACGGCATTGACCGCGCCCGTGAGTCGTGCCGATGGCGCAAGACGGTCGCATATATGCCGCACACGCCGCTTGTAGGGAATCGTCACGTTCAGGCCCACGATCCCGACCTCCGGTGCCGCGCGCAGAAACCGTTCCAACTCACGCGGCATACGATCGAAGCGCGCATATGTCGCGGGCCACTTCATGTGCGCAAAAACTGCACGAAAGATCGATGGCGAGCGCGTGTATGCGATCGACGATCCGAGCACGCCGTACAGGCCGCTCTTCAGTCGTTGTAAGTCGGCATCCTGTGGTCTGACCATACCGTGTGCGTGCAGCCGAGGCAGGTTGCGGGATTATTGCGTCAACGATCTGACAATCGCGAAAAACTCCGGGTCCGAAACAGCCGCAACGTGCGCATTGCGAATCTCGCTGGGGCCGTCGGCCCATAGTGCGGCGACCGCGAACGCCATTGCAATCCGATGATCGCCGAATGAATCGAGGGACGCTCCGTGCCACTCGGTCGGCCCCTCGATCGCCCAACCGTCTTCGAGTTCAGCGACTTTCGCTCCCATCGCCCGCAGATTCACCGCGACGGCGGCAATCCGGTCCGATTCCTTCGACCGCAGCTCGCCCGCGCCACGAATCACAGTGACGCCATGTGCGTTTGCGGCGACGACCGCCAGCACCGGGAGTTCGTCGATCAGCGTGGCGATTTCGCTTTCGCCGACCCGCGTTGCCTTCAACTCGCCGCACGTCGAGACTCGGATTCGTCCGAACGGTTCGCCCGATCGTGCCGACTCGCGATGCGACTCGATCTCTGCGCCCATGCGCTTCAAGACTTTCAACAGCCCGATACGGGTCGGGTTCAGCAACACGTCGTCAATCGTCAAATCGGCCTGGCGCACGCCGAGCGCGGCACCGATGAAAAACGCCGCCGCGGAGAAATCCCCCGGAATGCGCCACTCATGTGGCTGGCTCTGTGTGGGGCACCGGAGCCGGATGCGGCGCTCGATCCCTTCCGGCCATGCGACGGCTTGGGACGGATCCAGGAGCCGTTCACGCTCGTCGGCGTAACGCGGCGGATGCTCCAATACGCAGGGAATGTCCAGCGCTTTGAACATCAGCTCGGTATGGTCGCGGCTGACATGACGCTCATTGATCGTGAGCGCATCCGTTGCCGTCAACCCGGCAAAAAGCAGCGCCGACTTGACTTGTGCGGACGCTACGGGAAGCTCGTAGTCGATCCCGCGGAGCGCTCCGCCTGTGACCGTGACCGGCGGCGTTCCATCGTCACTCAATTCGATCATCGCACCCATGGCGCGAAGTGGGTCGGCGATGCGCAACATCGGACGACGATTCAGCGACGCATCGCCGGTCAACGTCGAGGTCAATGGACAACCGGCAAGGCACCCCGTCAGCAAGCGCATCGTCGTGCCGGAGTTGCCGCATTCCAGCGGCTTCGACGGCTGCCGCCAGCCGGCGATGCCGGGACTCTCGACGATCCAGGCATCGGTCGTCTGATCGATTCTGACACCCAGCGTCCGCAGACAGTGTGCGGTCGATGCCACATCGGCTGAACCAGAGACCGGCGAGACCGTCGAGCGGCCCGCTGCCATCGCCGCCAGGATCAGCGCGCGATGTGAGATCGACTTATCCGCGGGCGGCCGGTACTCCCCGCGTAGGCGATGTGACGGTTCGATCCGGACGATGTCTTGCGACGATGTCGCTGCAGCTGTCTTGGTCATATCGCTGTGATCAATTCAGGTGACGTCCGATCACGGTGGTGATCGCCCGGACGCGCGCGATCAGATCGACAAACTGATCGGGGTACAGCGATTGTTGGCCATCGGACAGCGCGTGATCGGGGTCAGGATGGACCTCGATGATCAAGCCATCGGCGCCGACGGCCGCTGCCGCGCACGAAAGCGGCGTCACCTTCTCGCGCCGTCCGGTCCCGTGACTGGGATCGGCGATGATGGGCAGATGACTGGTCCGCTGCACGAACGGTATCGCCGACAAATCGAGCGTGTTGCGCGTGTGATCGGCAAATGTGCGTACGCCGCGTTCACAGAGCACGACATCGTGATTGCCTTCGTTGACGATGTATTCCGCCGCCATCAGCAGTTCCTCCAGCGTCGCCGCCATGCCGCGCTTGAGTATGACCGGCTTGCCGCAGCGTCCGGCGCGTCGCAACAACGAGAAGTTTTGCATGTTTCGCGCGCCAATCTGCACCATGTCCGCGTAGCGGACGACCAGTTCGAGCGACTCAGCGTCGATGGCCTCGGTGACGACCGGCAGCCCGTTCCGCTGTCCTGCTTCCGCCAGCAGCTTCAGGCCCGGCTCGCCCAGTCCCTGAAAACTGTATGGCGAGGTGCGCGGCTTGAATGCGCCGCCGCGCAGCATGTGGGCGCCGGCGCTCTTGACGGCGGCCGCGGCCTTGTCGATCTGTTCGGCGGATTCGACGGCACAAGGACCCGCAACGACCGCAAACTGGTTGCCGCCAAAGGTGACATTTCCGACGTGGACAAGCGAATCGGCCTCGTGGAATTCGCGGGAGACCAGTTTGTACGGTGCGGTGACCTGTATGATACGCATCACGCCCGGCAGTTGCTCAAACCGCGCCGCGTCGACGGCGCCCTTGTTGCCGGTGATACCGATGGCGGTACGTTGGGCGCCGGGCATTGGATGCGGCGTCAGGCCCAGCATCCTGATTTCCTCGCAGACCGATTCGACCTGCTTGGGCGTGGCATGGGTGTCCATTACGATCAGCATGTCAGAACTCCCTGGATTCCCGATGTCGGCACATTACATCCGTTCCGGCGCACGTAATCCGAGCAGGCGCAGCCCCTCGGCGAGAATCCATCGGACCGATTGCGACAGGCACAACCGCGGAATCCGTGCGGATTCTTCCCCGTCGAGAATGCGCACGCGCTGATAGAACGAGTTATATGTTTGCGCCAGGTCCAGCAGCGCCCCGGCGAGAATGTGGGGCTCGTATTGTTCGGCGGCCATGCGGATGCGTCGCGGCCAATCGGCCAACTGCAAGAGAACACGTCGCTCGTCATCGCCGGACAACGCGGCACTATCGAATCCGCCCTGTGGGATCGCCTGCCCCGATCGTTCAATCAGAGAACAGATGCGCGCGTGTGTGTATTGCAAATACGGACCCGTGCGACCGTCGAAGGACAACGCATCCTGCCACGTGAAGTTGACGTCGCGTTGCCGCCTGGCCGACAATTGCCAAAAAACCACGGCGCCGATCCCGACGGCATCTGCAATCGACCCGGCATCGTCCAAATCCGGATTCTTCTCGGCAATGATCGTCCTTGCGCGTTCGACTGCCTCCGAGAGCACTTCATCGAGAAAGACAATGTTGCCACGACGTGTTGACATCATCTCATCACCGAATTTCACCCAGCCGAAATCGACATGGATCATGCTGTCGGCCCAGTCGTGCCCCATCTTCTTTAATGCCGCGAACAACTGCTTGAAGTGCAGCGCCTGCGCTGAACCGACGATGTACAGGCACCGGTCGAAACCGTAGGTGTTGTGCCGGTATTCGGCAGCGGCCAGGTCGCGCGTCGCGTAGAGCGTTGCGCCGTCGGCTTTGCGCAACAAGAGTGGGGGCTCATCCCCCTGGCCAACGTCGACAACCAGCGCACCATCGTCGCCCACCCGTGCGGCGCCGACCGCAACCATCCGGTCGATCAATGGTGACAGTTGATCGTTGTAAAACGCCTCGCCCGCATCGGAATCGAAAGTGACGCCGAGGCGACTGTAGACGCGCTGAAATTCCTGCAACGACAGATCGCGGAAGCGTTTCCAGAGCGCACGGTTGTCGGGATCACCGTCCTCCAATTTCCTGAACTCGGCCCGCGCGCGCTCATCGAGCGACGGATTGGATTCCGCTTCCTGGTGAAACCGCACGTACAGGTCGTACAAATGACGGATCGGTTCGCGGGCAATTGTCTCTTCGCTGCCCCAGTCGCGAAATGCTACGATCAGTTTGCCGAATTGTGTGCCCCAGTCGCCGAGATGATTGATGCCGACCGTGGTGTAGCCGAGTTTCTCCAGAATGTTTTTCAGCGCGTGTCCGATCACGGTCGATCGCAGATGTCCGACCCCGAACGGTTTGGCGATGTTCGGATGCGAGTAATCCATGCAGATCGTTTTGCCGCGTCCCAGCGTCGACGATCCGAAGCCGGACTTCTCAGCCAGAATGCGCGGCAGTACCACGTCTGCGATCGCCTGCGGATCGAACCAGAGATTGAAGTAGCCGCCGATCGCCTTCACTCTGGTAATCGATCCGGGTGGGACAAACGTCTCGGACAACCGTTGCGCGATGACCGCCGGCGCCAGACGCATCGACTGCGCGAGCGGGAAACACGGCACGGCAACGTCGCCGAAATCCTTGCGATTGGGGTACTCGATCGAGGCGGCAATGGCATCGACCGAGATAACCGCTCCCAGACGCGCCAGTCCGTCGGCAGTCGCCCGGCAGGCGTCATCGAGATAGGATGCGATCGACTCTTGTGTTGCGCTCGTCATTGTCAATTCACTCTAACGCGCCGCATCGGTCAACTTCTGGATGTATCGGCCCACATTCCGGGCAATGGAACGACTCTTGCCGCCGTTTAACATAGGCACCAGCGCCGATCCGACGACAAACCCATCGGCATATTCCCTCAGGGCGCGGATATGATCGGGGCCGGAGATGCCAAAGCCAACAACGAAAGGTTTGTGGGCAACAGTCCGGACACGCGTGAGGAACTCGAATGTCGATGTGGGCACACCACGCCGGGCCCCGGTGACGCCGGTTACCGAAACACAGTACGAAAAGGCGGTCGAGGCACGGTCGATCCGCTTCAGCCGCACGGCGGGCGTCGTCGGAGCCATCAGGAAAACATTGGCCAGACCATGCTGTTGGGAGACGCGACGCCATTCGCCGGCTTCTTCCAACGGGCAATCCGGGATGATCGTGCCATCGACGCCTGCGTCGGCTGCCATCCTGGCAAACCGTTCGAAACCATACCGGAGGAGAGGGTTTACATACCCCATCAGGAGAAGCGGCCGTAACGAGCGACGCCGTAACGTTTCTGCGAGCCGGAATACCGTGCCGAGAGTCACTCCCCTCCCGATCGCTTGCTGCGATGCCTGCTGAATTGCCGGGCCATCGGCCAAGGGGTCGGAAAACGGCATTCCGATCTCCAATGCTCCCGCGCCGGCATCAAGGACGGCCGCGGCGGCATCCAGAAAAACGGGCTGCGTTGGGAATCCGGCAGTCATAAACGGAATCACCGGCGCTGTGCCGTGAAACATGGATGCGAGTCGGGAGACGCTGGTCATTGTGGCGGGCTACTTCCTGTCCTGACCCGCCGGCTCGCGACCGCGCGTCAAAACGGTTGTCAGGTCCTTATCACCACGTCCGGACAGGCAGACGATGACTACACGGTTCCTCTTCGGGTCGCGGGGCAGCTTCGACAAAGCGGCGATCGCATGCGCTGATTCCAGAGCCGGCAGGATTCCTTCCGTCTGCGACAGGAGAAGGAATGCTCCCAGCGCTGCGCTGTCGGTCACGGACGTGTAATGCACGCGCCCGGATTCATTCAGGAACGCGTGTTCGGGTCCAACACCGGGATAGTCCAGACCGGCGGAGATCGAGTGTGGGACAACCACCTGCCCGTCACGATCCTGCAGCAGCAGACTCATCGATCCGTGGAGCACACCGTCGCGACCGGCTGTGAGCGTTGCCGCGTGTTTGCCCGAGCGAAGTCCGCATCCGGCCGCTTCAACGCCGATTAACTCGACCGACGCGTGGCCCAGAAATTCGGTGAAGAACCCGATCGCATTGGAGCCGCCGCCAACGCAGGCGATCAACACGTCGGGCAGGCGTTTGATGCGGGACACGAGCTGGCGTTTGGTTTCCTGCCCAATCACCCGTTGAAATTCACGCACCATGTAGGGATACGGATGCGGCCCGACGACGGAACCGATCACGTAGTAAGTGTCCTCGACATTGGTCACCCAGTCGCGAATCGCCTCGCTGGTGGCATCTTTGAGAGTTTGCGCACCCGAGGCAACCGGAATGACGCGCGCGCCGAGCAGGCGCATGCGATCGACATTCGTCGCCTGCCGCTTCAGGTCCTTGGCGCCCATATAGACGTCGCACCGCAGGCCGAATCGCGCGGCCACTGTGGCTGTGGCGACACCGTGCTGCCCCGCTCCGGTCTCGGCGATGACGCGCTTCTTGCCTTGTCTCATTGCGAGCAATATCTGTCCGATCGTGTTGTTCAGTTTGTGCGAACCGGTGTGGTTGAGATCTTCTCGCTTCAGAAAGATCTGTCCACGTCCCAGCTTTTGTGTCAACCGTTCCGCGAAATACAGCGGCGTCGGCCGTCCGGCATACTCGGCGAGCAGGGCATGATATAACCGGCGAAACGGGCGGTCGCGCCACGCCCTGTTGAAATCGGACGTGAGCTGATCGAGCGCGGGAATCAGCGTTTCGGGAACATAGCGTCCGCCGTAGCGGCCGAACCGTCCGTGCCGATCCGGGCGCCGCAGGTACGCCGGCGTTGACGTTGCGTGGTTGTGTCGCGTATCAGTCATCAGCAAGTGCTCACCGTGTCACTCTGAACCACCGGGATTGATGGCCCCGTCCGCCGTCCGCACGGCCTTGACGAATGCGCGGATGGCGTCGTGCGATTTTACCCCGGGTGATTGCTCGACGCCGGTGGAGACATCGACTGCGAACGGATGAACCGCAACGATCGCATCTCCGACATTGACGGGATTCAAGCCGCCGGCGAGCCAGATACGTCCCCACCCGCTCGCAGTTTTGGCGATCGACCAGTCGAATGATTTGCCGGTTCCGCCGGGATTCGCCTTGCCGGCACTGTCCAACAAGTAGTCGCCGAAAGCCAGACCACGGTCGCGGATCATACCGCGTTGATCAGTGCAGGAAACCGCACGGATCAACGGAATCGAATGCGCCAATTGCATCCAGGGTCCGTCGGCGAGCGTTCCGCAGAGCTGCGCCGCAGAGAGACCGGCGGATCGTACGGTGCGCATAACAGTTTCGATATCTGGATCGAGAAACACGCCGACAACAACCACCGCCGGCGAGACCGAATCGGCGATGGCACGCCCCTGATGGACCGAGACACATCGGGCGCTGCCGTACCAAAACACGACGCCGATGGAATCGGCGCCGGCGCTCGCTGCGGCCTGTGCATCGTCGGGACTCGTGATGCCGCAAATCTTGACGCGGGTGCGTGTCATTTCAGTCCCTGCAATTGTCGCAGAAAGGCGGCCGGATCATCGGCACGTACCAGTGACTCTCCGATCAAAAACCCGCTATATCCGATTGCGCGGAGTCGGCGGATCTGTTCGGCAGATTCGATCCCGCTCTCGGCAACCGCGAGCGCCGATCGCGGCAACAACTTGCTGAGCCGGACGGGCGTTTGGTGATCGACACGAAAGTCGTCCAGATTGCGCGCGTTGATGCCGACCATCTGCGGATTCAGCGACGCGAGCTTAGTCAAATCCGATTCGTCGTGCGCCTCGTACAGTATGCCAAGCCCGAGTTCTTCGGCGGCAACGGACAGATTCTTCAGGAGTTCGGATGACAGGATGCGCGCAATGAGCAAGATCGCATCGGCGCCCAAAGCCGCCGATTCGGCGACTTGGATCGGATCGACGATGAAGTCCTTTCGCAGGATCGGCAACCCACACGTGTCCCGAACGACTTCGATCCAATCTTCGGATCCGAGGAAAAAGTCTGGTTCCGTCACGACCGAAATGCCCGTGGCGCCGCCCAAATCGTAGGCGCGGGCCAATCGTGTCGGATTGAAATCGGAGCGGAACACGCCTCTGGAGGGCGACGCCTTCTTGATCTCCGCGATAATGCCCGAAGAGCGCTGGCTCAATGCCGCGGTCAGCGATCGGCGCTCGAACCGAATAGCGCGTCGAAGCAGAGCTCCCGCCGACGTCTTCGAACTCAACGCGGCTGCCCGTTTGTGGGCGGCCGCGACAATCGGCGCCAACCGTGCGGGTGTCGGTGTCGTGATCGAGTGTGATCCTGCTGACGTGCGATCGATCATGCGCTTACTCATCTCCTGGTCGCACGACACCGACCGCGGATCGTCCGGCGTAGATTTCAAAGTTTGCGAAGTAGAACCAGTAGACCCAGCTGGCGGCAATGTACAGACCACATGCCAACAGGAGCGGGACCTCATACCCCCAGCGTTCGATCATCCAGCCGCCCAGCGCCGCTGTCAATGCCCACGACAGAGTCCAAGCAACCATGGACCAACTGTTGGCCAATGCGCGGTCGGATTCGCCGACGCGTTCCATCATGTAATTGTTTGTAATCGGCACTCCGAGATTCATCAGGCCGCCGCGACACAGAAACGCCGCCGTGACCAACGGCAGGTTGCGGCTGAACGCGAGCACCAGCATGAACGGGATCGACGCCAGTTCGGTCGCCACGATGGTCCGCACCATGCCATAGCGCCGGGCCAGCTCGGGACCGATCATCACGCCGATGATCATCGACAATTGCACGAATCCATAGTAGATGCCGATGGTTTGCGTCGGAAGTCCGAATCGGTCGCGAAAGTACAGGTTCATAAACGGTATGATCAGCCCCGCACCCAGGCCGACCAGAAAGAATGGAAACGTCAGCCGAAACAGCAGGCGCCCGCGTGTGCTCCAGTATTGCCGCCACGGGACTCGCAAGCTGCGTCGGCCCACGACGGCGCTCGGGATTTTGGCATAGGCGAAGACCGCCATCGCGGCCGAGGCGCTTCCTATCCACAGAACCCAGCGATACGCCTGCACCGAGGAACCGGCCGGTGCGGTGAGTGCACGGTGCAATGTCCCCGCGCCGAAGTGCGCGACCAACCCCGCACCAAGCATCGCCGCGAATCCGAGCGAAAACACATGCGCGCGTTCCGCTGGCGAGGAATACATCATCAGAAATGGCGAACTGGTGACCCGGCTGAATGCCAGCATGGCCCCGGCCGCAAAAGCGGCGGCGAGAATCGCATCGGCGCCGTCGGACCGCACTTGTAAGGCAAATCCGGCCGCGACCCCCAGCGACGAGAGAATCAGCAAGATCCGTGGCGATACGCGCGACACCAGCAGGGCTCCGGGAATGGCCATGGCCACGGTCCCGAACGATTGCGCGGAAAGGATGCGGCCAATCACCGTTTCGCTGAAGCCACGCTCTTTCATGTACAGATTGAACAGCAGCATAAACGTGAGCCATGCCAGACCGACCAGAAACGATCCGATGAGATACCACCGCGCTGCAACCGAAATGCTGCGCAAGTTTCGGATGTATTCGCGCAGCCAGTGCGATGGCGCCACAGAGACCTCAGCTTCGGCTTTCGACTCGGCGGCTACGGTCGGTCGGGTTGATTGGTCGGTCTGGACGGTCATCATCTTCTCATATCAGCCGCGCGAGGCGGCCGCGGCTGCCTGAAGCGTGTGCTCGAAACGCCCGTTTGCTACAGCGGCGCGAGCGTTTTCGACGCCTTCGGCGATCGACTGCACTATACCGGCGACAACCAGCGCGGCGCCGGCATTAAAGAGCGCGGCCTCCATCTTTGGGCGGTTTTCATCGCGGGTGAGGGTTCGGAGAATCTCGGCGTTTGTTTCAGCGTCGCCGCCGGAGAGATCGGAGAGTTGTGAACGGCGCAGTCCGGCATCTTGCGGCGATACGGTGTAGGTGCGAACAGACTCGCCGTCCCATTCGGCAATGCGATTTTCGCCGGTCGGCAGCAATTCATCGGCGCCATCGGGACCGGCGACAACCATGGCACGCACGGCACCCAGCGCGCCAAGCACGCGCGCCAGGGGCTCGAGTCGCCGGGGATCGTACACGCCGACGACCTGCCGTCGCACCGAGGCCGGATTGCACAGCGGGCCGAGAATATTGAACACCGTCCGAACGCCGATGTCTCGCCGGGGCCCAGCGGCGTGTTTCATCGCCGGATGGAAACGCGGTGCGAATAGAAACGTGAAGTTCGTGCGCGACAGCGCTTCCGCGGCAACGGCCGCTCCGGGGTCGATGTCGAAACCCAGCGTAAGCAACACGTCGGCGGATCCGCACTGTGACGAGACGGCGCGGTTGCCGTGCTTGGCCACAGGAACGTCACACGCCGCACAGATCAAACCGGCGGCCGTTGAGATGTTGAATGTTGAGAGACCATCGCCGCCGGTGCCGCACGTGTCGATGGCGCCGTCCGGCGCGCCCTCCAACGGCGTCATCGCCCCACGCATCGCGCGCGCGAATCCGGCAATCTCGTCGATCGTCTCGCCCTTGGCACGCAGCGCGACCAGCCACGCCGAAATCTGCGCCGGAGTTGCCTGCCCCTCCATGACAATCGCCATCGCCCCGTAGGCGGACTCGCTGTCGAGGTGTTCACCCTCAAGCGCGGCTTTGATATATCGTTTCAGCATGCTTTTTGCCCGCGACTACAGAGAACCGTCCAGGAAATTCTTCAGAATCGCCTTCCCTTCGCGCGTCAGGATCGACTCGGGATGAAATTGCACACCGACCGTGGGATGTTCCTTGTGACGCAGCCCCATGATGATTCCATCATCGGTCTCGGCCGTGATTTTCAGGCACGAAGGACAAGTTTCCCTGTCAACGATCAGCGAGTGATATCGCGTCGCTTCAAAGGGGTTGGCAACGCCCATAAACAGGCCGCAATTCTCGTGTTTGATCATCGATGTCTTGCCGTGCATCAGCCGTCGCGCCCGGACGACGCGTCCGCCGAAGACCTCACCGATGGCCTGGTGGCCCAGACAGACGCCGAGGATCGGAAGTTTACCGGACAACTCGGCTACGATCTTCGGCGTGACTCCCGCCTCGGCCGGCCGCCCCGGCCCCGGCGAGAGGACGACGGCATCATATCGCTTCGGGATTGTGCCCACATCGACGGTGTCGTTGCGTCGCACCTGAACGCGCGCTCCCAACTCCTCAAGGTATTGGTAGAGGTTGTACGTGAACGAATCGTAGTTGTCGACCAGGAGAATCACGGCCGCATCTCCCGGCTCCATTCGCCGCCGACGGCGGCCAGCGGGGCGGCCGCCTTGTTTTGAGTTTCGCGATATTCGCGCATCGGGTCGCTGTCGGCGACGATGCCGGCGCCCGCCTGCACATAGGACGCCCGGCCATCCATTACCGCTGTGCGAATCGCGATCGCCATATCCATGTCGCCGCGCCAGTCGACATATCCGACCGATCCGGCGTACACGCCGCGACGATCCGGTTCGAGCTCGTCGATAATCTCCATCGCGCGAATCTTGGGCGCACCGGAGACGGTCCCTGCCGGGAAGGTCGCCGCTAGCACATCGAATGCATCGGTGTTGCGCTTCGCGGTCCCCGTCACGGTCGACACCATGTGCATCACATGTGAGTAGCGGTCGATCGCGCAGAATTGCACCGTGTCGACGCTTCCGGGGCGGCAGACGCGACCGATGTCGTTGCGTCCGAGATCGACCAGCATGACGTGTTCAGCCCGCTCTTTCGGTGATGCGCGCAGTTGTCGCTCCAGCGCCAGGTCGCGTTGATGGTCGGCACCGCGACGGCGTGTGCCGGCAATCGGTCGGGTCGTAATCAACGCGCCGCGTTTCTGCACCAATGTCTCCGGTGACGAACCGGCAACCGCCAGTTCGCCGAAGCGAACAAAGTACATGTACGGCGAGGGGTTGGCGCGTCTCAGTCGCCGATACACATCAAACGGCTTAGCACGGCCCTCGACGCTGAATCGTTGCGACAGCACGCCCTGAAAGATGTCGCCGCGCGCGATGTGCCGTTTGGCCACTCGCACCGACTCGCAAAACCGTTCCCGCGTCGTGTTCGAGCGAATTCTCCCGTGCCGCGGCGAACCGAGCGGCGGTACAACGGGTCGGCTGTGCAGGCGCCGAACGGTGGCATCCAGTCGGCGGGACGCCGTGTCGTACTCCGACCTTAGGTGAGAACGTGATCGGCCATCGGGGAAGACTGTCACCACGACCCTCGCCGACTGCCTGACGTGATCGAAAACGACGATGCGATCGTACAAGCCCAGCATGATCCAGGGCTGTTCGAGTGCCTCCCGCGAATTCGACGGAATGCGTTCGAATAATCGCACGCAGTCGTAGCCGAAGTAGCCGACCCACCCGCCACTGAAGAACCCGTGGGTGGTCGCCCCAGACGTCAAAACCTCGCGCCGTGGCATACATGCCCGCAGGACATCGAGCGTCTCGTCCGTCGAAAATCGACGCCGGCGGCGACCGCGTGCGATGACACCGCCGGGCTCATAGACCGTGAGTGTCTCAACCGGATCTGCGCCGATGAAGGAGTACCGACCGACCGACTCCCCACCTTCGACACTCTCAAACAGGAACGAAGCGCTGGTCTGCCTGGTGACCAATGCGAGATAGACCGCCGCCGGAGTCAGGAGATCGGCCGGAATTTCCTCGCTCAGCGACACGATCGCCGCGCTGCGCGCCTGCCGTTCAAATGCGCGGAAGTCCATTCGCGTGTGCTCCGGTGACATGCTCAGACGCCCCAGTCTCCTTCAAAGAGAACTCGTGCCCGCGCGAGCATGGTGACACCGCCGCTGCGTGTGTCCACGATGAACCGCTGTCTCCCGCCCGGGGACACTACCGTGACGCGGGAGTCCGCTTTGCCCAGGTGTGCGGCGGCCGCGACGGCGGCCAGTGCACCAGACCCCGAGGCCGGGGTCGGTCCGACCCCGCGCTCGTACACACGCATCTCGAGCTTTCGACGTGAATGTATTCGTGTAAAGCCGACATTGACGCCTCCGGTTGCGTGTGCGCGCCTTTGACATAACAGACCGACGTTTTGCCAATCAAAGTCAAACCCGTGAACGAAGAACACCCACTGTGGATTGCCGACGGCGACGGTCCAGTAGGAGCCCGGTGTACGTCGCGGCATCCCCGAGAGCGGCCGCCCCTTCGTCACCGCCGGAGCCGGCCGCACGATACTGACCTCGTAGTGCCGATCCCGCAGGGCTTTTGTCGAGACGCTCATCAATCCGGCCCCGGTCAGGAACGTGATGCGACGCGGATCCCCCTTTTGTGCGGCGACAACCGCCGATGCGCAGCGCAGCCCGTTTCCTGACCATTCAAAGGGTGACCCATCGGCATTAAACATTCGTGTGCCGATTTGCGCGGCCCGCCGCTTCGACAGGATGATTAAGCCATCGGCGCCGACTCCACAGCGTCGGTTGCACAGCCGCTGTACGAGCGACCGGGTCCAGCGCACTGATGTCGCGCTCTGATGAACGATAATAAAGTCGTTTCGCAGAGACTCGGCCTTGGCGAAGTGAATCCGTCGTGGCTTCTGATTGGGCATCGCAATTGGTTTCGCTGGCCAACGGTCAGGCAGACTACGTGTATTCGGCGGAGCCGACAAGGCCGTTCCCGACGGGATGTTGCACGACAACAAAAAAGGCCCGTCTATCGACGGGCCTTTGGCTTTGACTGTGACTGCACCCATCGATCTACGGGACATCCTCCGTGCGCCAAACCCAGTTGGTGTGCAGTTGTTTCATTCCAAATCCGGTACTTTCCATCGCTTTGGGAATACGCCTCACGCAACGCGATTGTTGGTCAATCCTGCGCCTCGTTTGAGAAAACCCGTCCCAGACGCTTGATACCCTCATGGATGTTTTCCAATGACGCGTTGGAGAAGTTGAGCCGTAAGGTGTTCAGCCCGGTGCCGTCGGGGAAAAACGGCCGTCCGGGGACATACGCCACCTTCTCTTCGATCGCGTTCTGCAAGAGCTTAGTCGCATCGGTCCCTTCGGGCAGCCGCACCCAGAGGAACAACCCGCCCTCCGGCCTGGTCCAGGTGACCGTATCCGGGAAAAACTCGCTCATCGCGCGCAGCATGGCGTCGCGCCGCTGGCGATACGCGCCGATCAGTGACTCGATGTGCCGCTCCAGCGATCCATCATGCGCGTATTCGTAGATGACATGCTGGGCAAACTGGTTGGTGTGCAGGTCGGTGCACTGCTTGACCCGTTCGAGCACGGGCGTGATTTGCCGTGAGCAAGCGATCCAGCCGATGCGAAGCCCCGGCGAGACGATCTTGGAAAAGGTGCCCAACTGCAGGACCGCCTGACCACCGAGTGACTTGATCGACGGGGCAGGTGTCCCGGAGTAGCGCAACTCGCCGTACGGGTTGTCATCGATGATCGGGACCGAATACCGGCGCGCCTTCTCGACCAACAATCGGCGGCGGCACTCGCTCAATGTGATCCCGGTGGGGTTCTGGAAATTCGGCACGACGTAGATCAGGCGCGGCCGGTAACGCGTGATCAACGGATCGATCGTTTCAACCAGCATTCCCTCGTCATCCATTTCGACCAGCGCGTAACGCGTGCCATAGTAGTTGAACGCCTGCATGGCGCCGACATACGTCGGCCGTTCGCACACCACATAGTCCCCGCGCTCGATGAATGCACGGCCAACCGCATCCAGTCCCTGCTGCGATCCAGCGGTGATCAGGATGTTTTCGGCGGTCAGACGGTATCCCGTTTGACGGAAAATCCGCTCAGCGATAAACTCTCGCAGCGGGAGAAACCCCATGGAAAGACCGTACTGGAGCGCCGCCGACCCGTACTTCGTCAGCACTCGATCCGCCGCGGATTTGATCTCGTCAACCGGAAACAGCTCGGGAGCCGGAAGTCCGCCGGCGAACGAAATGACCCCGGGCTGGCTGGAAAACTTCAGGATGTCGCGAATGATCGACGACTCAAGCTGGTACGCGTGCCGAGAGAAGTGGCTGGGGGTAAACGCGAACGGCTCTGGCATGACTTCATCGCGGACGAGGGTTTCGAGATCCATGACACAAACCTACCCTTCCATCGGTCTCGCGGTCAAGATCAGACCACTACGTCCTATGATCGGCGGAGACAGCCTCACCGCTCACACATGATACGGCCCAATTGGCATTCGGCCTCATGACAGGCGGATCTTTTGACAAGTCGTGAAACGGAAGGATCCGGGTCTGCAGTTTCTTACATCCGTCGCAACAGCCCAACCACGACCCCGGCAATACTGAAGCCAGGCGCGTTACGATCGACGATAATGGGGCCGAAATCGGGATTCGCGGGCTCGAGTCGGACACGATTACGTTCGGGATAGAATCGTTTGACGGTCGCTTCCTCTCCGATCAGGGCGACGACGATCTCACCGGTGTCGGCGCTCGGCTGCTTGCGGACCAGGACCATGTCACCATCCTTGATCCCCTCGTCGCGCATGCTCTCGCCAGTGACGCGCAGCGAGAAAACCTCGCCCCCGGGCAGGAACGAGCGGTCCACGGCGATGTGGCCGTCGATATTCTCGACGGCCAAGAGCGGGAGACCCGCGGCGACGCGTCCGACGACCGGAATCGACTCGACCGGGGTCGAGATCGTCTCCATCAATTCGATACCTCGTGACAAAAACGGCGTCTTCCGGATGTATCCCTTCTTCTCCAGAACAGCCAGCGCATCACGGACCCCGTTCGTGGACCGAATCTCGAACTGCTCGCCGATCTCACGCATCGTCGGCGGACGCCCTTCACCCTGGATATGATCGCGTAGAAACCCGTATATTTGCCGTTGGCGGGGTGTGAGCTGTTTTCTTGAGTCTTCCATGGCGTTTAGAACTCCCTCCGGCTATGCACAGACAGCCGCAGCGGGATATTCCGCTTCTCAACCCTGATACTGAACATTTGTGTGGTCCACAAGCATAAAATCACTTGTAACGATCACTTTCTGACAGACGTCATCGGGTTGTGGAGAGAAGCTGTATAACGATACGGCGACGGTAGATTACCCCTGTATCACCAGAATGTCTAATCCCGGCACAGCCATGAAGCTACTAAGTCGTTTATTACCAATGTATTACGTGCAGGTTGCGGTTGCCTTTGTGATGCTCTCCATACCCACAGTCGGTCTTGGGCTTGGATCGAGCGTCCCCACCTCGCCCTCAGACCCTGGGCCCCGACTTCGCGCAAGTGTCGAGAGTTTCGACTTTGGATATGCCCCTCAACTGGCGCATCTCTCCCACGCATTCTGGATCAAGAACATTGGCACTGAAGTGGCTACGATTCAACGAATTAAACCAAACTGCGGCTGCACTCGTGCACCGTTGACAGACAGCATCATAGCACCCGGCGATAGTACCTCGATCGAAGTCATATTGGGGACTGGAAAGATGATCGGCGAAGTCGAAAAGTACGCCCGCTTGTATACCGATGCGATCGGGCGTGTGCCGGCGCTGATCATCAAATCTCATGTGCTGGCCGATGGTACGCAGCCGCCGAATCTCGTTGCTGAGCCGGAGGGTGTATTTGTCGACTCGACGGCTCGTCCTGAGGCGGATGGAGAGCGCTGGGAAATCCCGGTGGCGCTGAAGAACAGCGGAACAGAGAACATGAGGATCACCGCCATTGATGTGCCGTCGCGGTACGTATTCTTATCCGAATCGGAGTTTACGCTTGGTCCTGGGCAGAGCCGCACAATCATGTTCCGTGTCGACCCCGCGATTCTGACTCTGGAGCATGGACGGTCGGTCACGTTCGCCGCCCACGGGAAAGACGAGATGCGTCTGACCGTGCCCGTCGGAGAGCGCCCGGCCCATTAGGAGCAACGACCCGTGATTGAGGCAGATGCAGTGGCAAAAACCATACATGAACCACCCAAGGAGAGTGTTATGTCACAGAGCAATCCCATGTCACATTTCGTGATCCCGGCGCTGGTGTCAGCGGCGATGCTGTCGGCGCCCAATGCCTTCGCCGGAAAAGCCGAAATCATGGTCCCGGAGGAGTCATTCGATTTCGGCTACACGCCACAGGACGCCAAGGTTACACACGTCTTCTGGATCAAGAACACCGGCGATGACACGCTCTTCATTCAGGATGTCAAGCCGGGCTGCGGCTGCACAAAGGCGCCGCTAAAAAAGACGGAACTGGCATCATTGGACAGCACCGATGTCGAGGTGATCTTCTCGACCGGCCACTACAGCACTCGGACGACAAAGTCGGCTCGCATCCTCAGCAACGCCGGCAACGTGGCGCCGACTCTGATGATCATGTCGCATCCGATGAAGGACCTCGACTCGCTTGAACTGTTCTCGTTGGATCCTCCACGGCTGAACCTGGACGAATCACGGTCGGCGGACGGCGACGGCCCGATGAAGTTCGATGTCAGGATCAACAACAAGTCGTCGGAGCCATACGCCCTCAAGCTCGTGTCCTTTCCGGCGATGCCGGAGTTAAAGATCGAACTGCCCAGCGGTGCGATCAGTCCCGGCAGCGAGGAGACCATTTCGATTACGCTCGATGGCTCGTTGAGCTCGGAAATCTTTACCAAATCGTTTACGTTTGAGGCCACCGACGCCCTGCAGACCCGCTACACCTTCCCGATCGAGAAAAAGATGCGGTGGGGGCCGACGCCGGTGTCGTCCTCGCGGTGAGCGAGAATCTCAGTGTTCGGGCCGCTTCACCGCGCAACAGAAGCAGACGTCGGTAAAGCGGCCCTCCTGCGTGATGTCGTCGGTGCACACCGTGTTGCGCGCAATCCGGGTTGCCCTGTACACAGCGGTTGCCGGCACGGTCGCATTGGCCATACCGGCAACGGCGGATGACCCTGAAGAAGTGACCGCCACGACATATGGGAAGTTGGAGTTGAGCGAAACAGACTACGACTTCGGGTACATGCAGCAGCGGGTGCAGGTGTCGCACCGCTACTGGATGAAGAATGTCGGCGGACAGGAGGTGCGAATCGAGGATGTCCAGCCCGGCTGCGGCTGCACCAGGGCGCCGCTGCAAAAGAAGAATATCCCGGCCGGGGACAGCTCATTCGTCGATCTGATCTTTGCATCCGGGCACTTTGACGGCCACGTACACAAATCGGCACGCGTCATCTGCAATGTTCCGGGGCGCGCGCCGGAGCTGTTTTTCGATGCCTATCCGCTGAAGTTCCCCGATACACTGGGCGTGTATACCGTCTCACCGGCCGAGTTGCAACTCGATGAGCTCCGTGCCGACGACGACACCGCGGTGTGGAATCAGACGATCAGAGTGAAGAATGTCTCCTCTGAGACACTCCGCTTTCGGTTCGCGCAGGACCCGGACATTTCGGGAGTCCGTGTGACGCTGCCGAGGCGGGGGATCGCCCCCGGAGAGGTGGCCGCGATTCGAGTCGCGCTCGAGGGAGACATCGCGGAACAGATTCTCACCAAGTCGTTTACGATCGAGGCCTCGGACTCCGCCCGAACGCGATTCACCGTCGCCGTCAGAAAGCCGCTGCGATGGGGCCCTCTGCCGCGGGCGGACCATTGACGTCTCCGCATGACGGTTGCCCACTTTGAAGCCGATGTGTATAATGTGTGCCCCGAAGAACCGGGAAGGAAGCCTATGAGAATTCGCTCTCCGTACGCCTTCACCTTGACTGTGTCCGTGGCCATTGCTGCCGCTGCACTGGCGCAGGACGGAAAACCCCTGGAGGGGCTCGACGGGCCGGTTTTGGAGTTGCGCGAGTCGTCGTTCGACTTCGGGTATACTCCCCAGGGAGCGCAGATCTCGCACGCATTCTGGATGATGAACACCGGGACCGACACGCTGCTGCTGCGCGACATAAAACCCGGGTGAGGATGCACAAAGGCTCCTCTGACAAAACGGGAGCTGGCTGTCGGTGACAGCACATTCGTCGAGTTGATTTTTTCAACCGGGCACTACACGAACCGGACAAACAAGAGCGCGCGGATCATGTCCAACTCGGTCATTGACCCGCCGCGCCTGGGCATCCAGGCGTTTCCGCTGTCGATTCCGGAGTCGTTGCAGGTCTTTGCGGTGATGCCTCCTGTGCTCGATCTGGATTCCACCCATATCGATTCTCCGAGGTCACATGGTGACTACGAAGTGGTCGTGCGAAACCGATCCGAAGAGAGATTCTCACTTCAACTGGTGAGCCCGGTCGTACTGGAAGGGATCGAAATCGATGTTCCTTCGGGCGACATCGCTCCGGGAAAAGAAAAAAAGATCAAGGTCAAGATCAGCCCGGAGCTGGATGAGAAGCTGTTCACGAAGTCGTTTACGATCGAGGCCTCCGATACGGCAAACACCCGGTACACAGTGCCGATCGTCAAAAAGATGCGCTGGGGTCCCGAACCGCCCCCGTCGAATTGACGTAACCGATCCGATGTGTCACTGGGCCCCGACTCCGTCGGGGCCCTTTTTGTGGAATCGATTCAGGTGCGAGCCAAGTCTGACTCGCGCTGAAACTTGCGCGCCGTGCCGTTGTCAGGGTGCAGCTTGGCGGCCGGCAGACGCAGAGACGGCGGCGTTGAGCCCGAGCAGCAAGAAGATGTCATCGGAGCGGCATTGGGGACGGAGACGGTCGAGCGCTTCGGTTTCTCGGCGCTTCCTGTCGTTGTCGATTCTCGTTAGACCGGGGAACGAGATGATGTGAGGAGTGAGATGTTAATCGGTCGCTGTCAGCGGGTCGGTCCCTCAAAGGCGCCGATTTGGAGTTGATACTCCCAGTTGGGATCGCGCCGTTCTCCGCGCGCGCTGGAATGAACGAGGCGATAGTCCCCGAATCCGGCCTCATCGAGGAACAGAAAGTCCGCGCTGCCCTGATTGGGAATGTTGTCGTAGACCCAATGGATCGCCGCCGGAAAGTCGGGTGTGAACGGGTACCGCTTAATCTCCGTGGGCGGTCCATACACGATGTAGACGCGTCCGCGGTCGGTCCGCCAGCCATCGCTGCGCTCGCGAAACCCGATTGAAAACTGATCATTGGCGTAGTTCATCCGTCGCATGTGCTCATCGCGGTACTCATTGATGGGAGTATCGGGCGACGGGTCGCGTTCACGCCAAAACTGAATCAAAAAGCTCAGTTTGCCGCGCGCATCGAACTGATCGAAGGCAGTCAGCTCACCGGGACGCGCAATAAACGCGATAATGTCACGAACCCGTTCGACCTCCTCGACCGTGAGGGAGTCGGTCATGGGCCGCAAGACCTGAAACGGTTTCTCCACGACAGCGTGCTGAGCGGTCGCCGGATCACTGACCTCAAGCCGCAGGCGATAGACGCCGGAACTGAGGTCATCGACGGTGACATGCGATGCGAGCACTGTCGATGGGCCGGGTTTCTTGAGATGTTGCACACCCAGACTTCGCGCCGGAGTACCATCGGTCGGCACAATGGAAAAACCGACCGTGTAGTCCGCCGCGCTTGTCGGTGAATACGAGAGATTGTACGATTCGCAATAGAAGTACAGTTGGGTGCGCGATTCACTGACCAGCCCCCGGCAATCGGGATACGTCTTGTACCCGTTCTTGACCAGCACATCGTACAGATTGGCCGCCGTGTCCGCGGCGAGCTGAATGTCGTAGCCGAGCTGGATCTCCGAGAGCATCAGCGTGTCCCCGCTGAAATCGGGGACAATGACGGGGTAGGTCGCCTTCGACGACGAGGAATCGGCCAAATCCGTCACGTCGACCTGCGCCGAGTAACGCCCCGGCGGCAGATCGATGGCCATCGCGAAAAAGAGCGTATAGTCGGCATCGGCCAGATCGGATGAGTCGGTTGCCATGGCGGCGAATACGGCCGCCGCCGAATCGACCGCCCGGCCCTCACGGTCGGTGATTCGGACGCGCGTGGCGACATCGGCGCGCAGGCCGGATTGGGTCGGCCGGAACACGAACGTCGAGCGCTTGATTTCGAAGTAAAACTCGACATAGCCGTCGCGCGACTCGTCGGACATACGAAACACCGCCGCATCCGTCCAAAACTGATGCGCACCGGGGCCATCGACCGCGGCAGCGATGGCGGGCAACAACAGCACAGTCAGCGCACAGAACCACCCGGCACAGCACGAGTTCATGCGCAATGCGTCGGGCTTCGCCGGCGCCGGCAACCGGCTTCGTGAGCAGGTCTTCATCGGTGATATCCGTCGTAAGGATACTGCAGTTCATAATCGCCGTTTCCCCGCACATCGACAAAGAGAAACTGACGGTTTTGCTGGTAATAGTTCCAAATCTGGTACGGCTTCTGCCCGCTCTCGAACGGAAAGCGCTCGATTTCATCGGGTTCGCCGTAACGGACATAGACGGTCCCGAAGTCGGTCCGCCACCCGCGGCGAAACGGCGTGGTAAAGCGCAAATCGGAAAACCGTATCCGACGATAGTACTCCTGCTGCCACTCGTTCTCGTCGGTCTCCGGCGTCGGATCCTTCAACTTCCAGAACGCGCGAAAGAGCCGTTCGCGTTCCGATTCAGATGCGTTGCGCAGACTGTCTAGCTGGTCGTGCGAGGCGATATGAACCAGCATGTCGACCGCCTCCTCCCAACTATCGTGAACCAGCGCCCCGACGGTCCAATCGATCCAAAAGAAACTTTCCAGTGACGCGCCGAGCTGCTGACCCTCTCGATTCAGGGTGGCGGCCCTCATCCGCACTTCTCCGGTTCGGAGACCGGCGAGATCGCTTTTGTAGACGATCGTATCGGTCATCCTCAGCGAATCCAGTCGCAGTGTGTCTTTGTGCGAGTCGCGATTCCCCTTTTGATCGATGGTAATCTCGACAGCGACAGCGGCCGCAGAAGGCGACTGATAGACCTCCATGAAAAAGGCGACACGGTCGGACATACCGGCGAACGATCGCCGGACATTGGGGACATACGATTGCCCGCCGCGCGCAAACGCCGGGTATTCGGGGGCCCGTGCGGCCGGATCGAAGTAGGCCGGCCCCCCAAACCTCCAGTCGGATGCGGCGAAGTGTCGTACGTCGACGTCGCGTTCCGTCGAGTGCGACGCGCCGGATATGCGGTCGGTCAGTGTCGTGGTCAGCAGGTAGTTTCCGGGCACGACCGTCATCGATAACACGTTGACGAGATATCCCTCGTTGCTGCGCGTCTCATCGAATGTCTCCAGGCGGTAGTTCTCTCGTTTCATAGTGCTGGCAACCTGACGGTCGCTCTCACCCGACAGCAGTGCCGCCATCTCGTAGGCCGCGACATAGTAGTCCGAGGGAGACTCGTCCGCCGTGTCCGAGGCCACGGATTGTGACGAATCCTGCCCGTCGGCTGTGCGACGCAGATAGGAGAGCCGGTGGTTGACAATCCGATAGTAAACCTCGATGCGCACGCTGTCGGCGCCGACCCGGAAGGGCGCAAAATCCAGATCGAAAGTCGGCGTTCCCGGACGTGGCAACCCGGAGAACTCGGCCTGCCCATGAGCACAGATCGGGGCTGTGAGGATCACAGCCGCGCAGATTACCCACCGGATGAAGAGAAATTCCCTGCTGATTGCGCCTTGGATCACCTCTTGCCCCTTCAAGCGGGTGCGCCGGTCTTTACAAGAATATACCCCTCGCCCGGACGGCGCTACCCATTTGCGAAAGGCGAAACGGGCTGGACGCCGGCGGAATCACTCGTAGCGCAGACTGACAATGGGGTCGACGCGTGCGGCCCGATAGGCAGGATAGATACCGAAGACCAGGCCCACGCCGACTGCCACGGTGAAGGCGATGATGACCCAGGTGGCCGACACACCGGCCGGCAGGGGTGTCGTCACGTCCACCAACACCGCGATACCTAGCCCGGCGATGATACCGATCACACCGCCGATGCCGGACAGTGTCATTGCCTCAATGAGGAACTGCCAAATGATGTTGCGGCGACGGGCGCCGACGGCTTTGCGGATGCCGATTTCGCGAGTCCGTTCGGTTACCGAGACGAGCATGATGTTCATGACGCCGACGCCGCCGACCATCAGTCCGATCGACGAAATGACAGTCATGGCGATGTAGATGATCCCGGTGATACTCTGATACTGTTCGTAGAGCGTCTCCTGCGTGAAGACGGCGAAGTCGTCGGGCTTGTCATAGGGCACGCCGCGCCGACGACGCATCAGTTCGCGTATTTGGTCGATTGCTTCAGAGAGACGGTCGGGATCGGCGGCCTGGCACTCCAGCCACAGCTCCTTCTCCCACGGATGCAGCTTGGCGAACGTGTTGTAAGGGAGCAGAATGAAATCGTTGAGCGACTCTCCCAGAAACGCGTCACGCTTGGCGATGACACCAATCACCTCGAAAGGCCGTCCGTTGACTTGAATCGTCTTGCCGATGGGATCCAATTGTGGGAACAGCGCCTCGGCGACGTCGTAACCCAATACGCAGACCATGCGCTTGAAGTGATTGTCGATGTCGCTGACAAAGCGGCCCTCGGCCATTTCGGAGTTGTTGACATCCTGATATGTCGGCAGGATGCCGACCAGGTCGGGTCGCATCGCCTCATGCCCGGCGAAACTGGCCTTGTTGCCGTCGGGCGTGCGCCAGAAGTGATTCTCCGGCGAAACGGCCCGGATGAGTGAACAGTGTTGTGCGATGGCGACCGCGTCCTCGTAGACGATCCCCTTGCGGTTGCGCTCCTCCGAGGAGCGTCGGCCGATGGTAATCCCCGGCTTGTACTTGGACACATAGATAACGTTGGATCCCAGTGATTGGATTTGTTGCGCCATCGAATTGTTCAGCCCGGTGATCAGCGATACCATGCCGATGACCGACGACACGCCGATCATGACCCCCAACACGGTGAGGATCGAGCGCAGCTTGTTGGCGCGGAGCGCCGACAGCGCCATCACGACCGACTCGCGGAACTCGAATGCGTTGAGGTTCATGGCGTGTTGGCGCGGTTACTCATATCGAAGCGCCTCGATCGGATCAAGGCGTGCTGCCTTCATGGCCGGATAGACTCCGAATATCGTGCCGATGCCCCCGGAGACAAGGATTCCAGCGATGATCGACCACAGTTCGATCCCCATCGGCAGCCCGGAGATGGCAGACAGCGCCCAACCGCACAGGACGCCACCGAGAATGCCGATTGCGCCTCCCGCGACCGCCAGCGTCAGCGATTCGGAGAGAAACTGCCAGAGCACGCTCATCTTCCGCGCGCCGATCGCCTTGCGAATGCCGATCTCACGCGTCCGTTCGGTCACCGACACCAACATGATGTTCATGATAACGATGCCGCCGACTACGAGCGCGATCGACGAAATGCCGATCATCACCAGGAAAGCACCCTGCGAGAAGTTCTCCCAGACCGACATCAGGTCGGCGGCCGTGTAAATCTCGAAATCGTCGTCGGCGGCATACGAGAGCTTGTGGCGCGCCCGCATGACCATGCGCACTTCGTCCTGAGTGCCGGTCATCGCCGCGATGGACGACACCTTCACGAAAATGTCCAGCGAGCGTTGTGCCCCGAAGTGCTTCTCGAAGGTCGACTGCGGTATGATGACGTAATTGTCGCGGCTTTGGCCGAGTGTGGAGCCGCGCCGCTTACCATTGCCGACGATCGTGTACTCATGTCCGCCGATGCGGATTGTTTTGCCGATGTACGAAATGCCGGGAAACAGGTGGTCAATCAAGTCATAGCCGATAAACGCCACGGAGCGGCGATGCGCGTTGTCGGACTCCGTGGGATAGTGGCCCTCCTCGATTTCAACATCAACGATCAGCGGCCAATTGGCCGTCGACCCCATGATCCAGACGTCGTCGACAAAAAGGTTGCCGTGCCGGACCTGTCGTTCCGTGATGGCGCGTCCGGCAACCAACTCGCACGACTCGCACGCCGACGCGATCGCCTCCATGTCCGCGATCGTGAGATTCTTGCGGCCACGGCGGTCCCACCACTGATCATTGGAAGTGATGATCCCCTCGCGGTCGACGATGAATGTCGCAGCCCCCAACGTCGAGATTTCCCGGGCGACGTATTGATTCATCCCGGTGATCATCGAGACGATTGCAATGATGGTCGTGACGCCGATGATGATTCCGATGAGGGTCAGCGCCGAACGCAGCTTGTTCGCCCACAGCGCGCCCAGGGCGATGCGGACACTTTCGACGAACTGCCCCATACGACCTCAGTGAGTGGCGGCCGTCGGAGACGACGACCGCAGGTGCCGCGTCGGACAGCGATCAGGCGGCGGCATCTTTGCGGCCGCGCTCCTCGCGCTCGATCTGACCGTCGCGGATGTGGACGATTCGGTCGGCGTAACGCGCCACGTCGTGCTCGTGCGTCACGAGAATGATCGTATTGCCGGCTACGTGCAGGCGGTCGAAGAGGCCCATAATCTCCAGACCGGTCTTGGTGTCGAGGTTTCCGGTCGGTTCGTCGGCTAAGATCAGCGACGGATTGTTGACCAGTGCCCGCGCGATGGCCACACGCTGCCGCTGTCCGCCGGAAAGCTGGTTCGGGCGATGCGTCATGCGATCGCCCAGATCGACCATTTCCAGCGCGTGTTTTGCCATATCGATGCGCTGCTCGCCGCCGGTGCCGTTGTAGATGAGCGGCAGCTCGACATTGTGCAGCGCCGTGGCACGCGGCAACAGGTTGAAGGTCTGAAAGACAAACCCGATCTCCTTGTTCCGCACGCGGGCCAACTCGTCATCGTTCATGGTCGCGACCTGACGCCCGTTGAGCTGGTATGTTCCGCGCGTCGGCGTGTCCAGGCAGCCGATCAGGTTCATCAGAGTGGACTTTCCCGAGCCCGACGGCCCCATGATCGCCATGTACTCGCCTCGTTCGATCGCCAGCGTAACGCCGCGCAGCGCATGGACCTCTTCGGCCCCCATCTGGTAGGTCTTCCACAGGTCTTTCGTCTCGATCAACATTGGTCTGCTCCGATCTGTGTATCGCCTGGCGCGCGGCTACGCGTCTTCGTCGGATTTGCCCTTCTTCTCGGGCTCGACTTTGTCTCCGTCTTCGAGCGTTCGCAGAGTCCGAAATGAGCCCACCACAATCGTGTCCCCCTCGCTGAGACCCAACGTAACTTCAATGTTCTGTTGATCGGCGATGCCGGTTTCGACTTCGGTGAAGATTGCCTTGTTGTCGCGAATCACGAAGACGCCCTGTAACGGCTTCTTGTCGGTATCCGGTTTGTCGCCGCCGGATCCATCGTCCTCCGTATCGGCGGCGACGGCTTCTCCCACGGGTGCGGCCGACTCTGTCCTGACAGAATCGCCGGCGCGCTTCAGCTTCGACTCATCGCGAAGCACTACGGCGCCGATGGGAACCGTCAACGCGCTCTCGCGCCGATCGGTCGTAATCCGGCAGGTGGCGGTCATGCCGGGCTTGATGTTCGGAACGCTGTCGATGATCAGCACAGTGACCAGGAAATTCGTAACCTGGTCCTGCGTTCCGGCACCGGAGATTTGCGCGGAGTTTCCGACTTGGTTGACGGCACCGACAAATTCGGTGTCGGGAAACGCATCAAGTGAGATTTTGACCGGCTGCTGCAAGTCCACGTTGCCGATGTCGGTCTCGTCGACCTCGATCTCAACTTCGATTTCCGAGAGATCGCTGACCACCATGATGATGCTGGCCTGATAGGTTTGCGATCCCATGACAATTTCGCCGACCTCCGAGCGCAGGTCGGTCACGTACCCGTCGATGGGACAGCGAATGGTGGTATATCCTAAGTTTTCGCGCGCCTGATCGACCGTGGCCCGGGCCTGTTGCATGCGCGAGCGTGCCGCCTCGGCGGCCGCCTGGGTCGTTTCGTACCGGGTCCGTGCCGCATCGAAGGTCTCCTGCGATGTCAGACCTCTCTCATGCAGTGCCAGTTGGCGCTCGCAGACCAGCTTCGCCTCGGCCGCCTGCGCTTCTTCCAGACGGAGAGTCGCGACACCGGCCTCCAAGCCGGCCTCGGCCTGGCGAAGAGCCGCTTCATAATTCCTGGGGTCGATTTGGACCAACAACACACCTTTGGCGACGGCCTGCCCCTCGACGATCGGGATCGCGATAATCTCGCCGGAGACATTGGCCGAGATATTGACCTCTGTGCGCGGCTGGACCTTGCCGGAGGCGGAGACTTCCGACACCAGATGACCGCGTTTGACCTCTCCGACCTTGACGGAAACGGTTTTCTCCGACGAGCGCGTCAAGTTCAACACGACCACAATGATCAGGGCCGCGATGGAGCCGCCGATGATCAGGAGTTTTTTTCGTTTCTTCAGCATACGGATAGAACGCGTCGCGCTACGGCGTCAACGGACCCGACTGACACCGTCCGCCTGTCAATATACGGGAAAACTCAGAATATGGTTCAGCCCCCGGACCGGCGGGTGCGATCATTGTCACGCGGCAGACCGCGCTCAGCGTCCGCGTCCGATAACATTCTCCAGGCGGGCGACGGCGACATAGTGGTCGTAGAGCGAATTGACCTTCTCGTTTTGCGCCGATGTTAAGGATGCCTGCGCATCCAGCAAGTCGAGGATGGTCGCCGCGCCGAGATTGTACTTTTCCTGCGCGAGCTTGAAATCTTCCTGCGCTGAGGCCTCGGTTTGATCTGCCACCTCACGGCTTCGCTGTGCCAGCTCGACGCCCAAGTGTGATTGCTTCACGCCCAGCTCAACGGAGTGTTCGGATTGCTCGAGTTGTTCGCGCGCGTTCTTGACGCCGACGCGGGCATTGGAAATCATCGTCTTGCGGCTAAATGCCGAAAACAGCGGCAAATCGGCGCTCAACGAGAATCGCCAACTCTGGTTTTGATCGAATCCCATCAGGTCGCTGAAATCTCCGGCTACCCAGCCGCGCGAATAACTCCAGCCGACGTTCGGGAACAGGGACGCGCGCGCAATGCCGATATCGTCTTTCGCCAGCCGCAGTGCAGCGCGCGCGCCCTGGACCTCCGGTGAGTTCTCCAGCGCCTCGGCCAATGCCGCCTGGTAGTCGGGTGTCTGCGTTACGCCCTCGCCGATGTCCTCGATTTCGAACGGCTCGTCGACGGAGCGTCCGAGGATGGTATTCAATCTCGCCCGTGCGCTCTCCACCTCGTTTTGGCGGCGGAGCAGCTCGAGTTGTTCTGTCCCCAACTGGACCTCGGCCTTCAACACCTCCGAGAGCGACGCCGATCCCAGCTCGTATTTGCTGCGAATGGTCTTGTGCGACTCTTCGGCGCGATCGACCGCTGCGTCCTGAACTTCGACCAGCTTGATGGCTTTCAGGAGATTGAAGTACGCCTCTTTGACCCCGAAGACGAGGTTGTTGACCGTCGCACAGTAGTTCTCGCGCGCGGCGGCTCGTGAGTGATAGGCGGCCGCGACCCCGTAGGCATTGGCGCCGCCGTCGAAGACCGTCTGGCGAATTGACAAGCCGCTGCTCCACCGGAGTGCTTCGATGAAGGTGTTAGAGTTCTGATCAAAATAGGAATCGCTGTTGCTGCGGGAATAGCTCGCACCGTATGTCGCTGACGGCAACAGATTTCCCCAGGCCGACCACACGCCCTGCTGGGCGCGGTGGTATGATGTGTGCGCGCCGGGCAGGCCGAATTCCGCCGACCCGCGATTGGTTAGCGCCAAATCGATGCATTGATCCAATGTCAGAACATCCTGGGCACGGCTCACATTGACTGCGGCGGTCAGACTCATTGCAACAAGCAGACAAATCAATCCCTTTGCGAATCGCTGCATGGATTTCTCCCTCGGTGTGGCCGTGTGTGTTCGAAAGCTCGCTACATGCTGAAATTAATTCCCAAAGTCGCCAGCCCGCTCTGCGCCAGCACCCAGATGAACCAAAACACGAAGATCGCGCCGAACGCCCTGCCCGTCTTCACGTTCGCCATAACCGACACTGCGACCGATGACAACCATAGCTGCCAGAGCGCAAATATCTCGAAAGAAGACAGCAGCTTTCTCATGAATGCGCCCGTGTCGGGAGATGTGAGCACTCCCAGCCCCAGGGACACATCCATCGAGCCCTTGGCCATCACCAGCGGGACGGTGACCAGTGTAACCGGGATGACGATCATCGCCGTCCACGCGTACGCATTCAAGGTCCGCAGGTATTTCAGATCGCCTCCGAGCAGGATGTTGCCGACGAAGAGCAACACTCCGGCGACGATGAACATCGCGGCGAATATCGATACCGGCACGAAGAGCAGGTAGGTCGGATTGTCGAAGTTGTCCTCCATACCCGAGAGAATCTCCGCCTGTTGCTCCTCGGGGAGACCACGCTCCACGAGCGCTTCCTTGGTCCTGGTCATCTGCGATTCTTTGACGATCGATTTGATCGGCATATAGCCGCCGATTGAGATCGCCGAGACAAGAATCCCGAGAATGAGCCATTCGTGCGTACGCCCGACACTGGCAAATGTCTTGCGCGGGTCGAAAAAGAGATTCCACAGCTTGGCGGGGAAGCTCATCTGCGGCGCGGCACCAACCGGTCCCGGCGTGGCCGCCATTCCCACTTCAGAGGTCGTTTCCGTCATCATCCACCCCGAGACTCCGGCGAACCAGGCGGGTTCGGCCGGCATGAGTTGAACAAACGGTTTGGGACACTGAAAGTTTCATTATTCAGATGCATGATTGATGAGACGCCTTCCCGTAGACATGAGCCGCAGCGAAATCGCACAAGCAACTCTGGATCCAAGCGTGCACTTCCGTAAAGCAATTGACGGTGAATCGGCTCTTCAGCCACCCCCTCAGATGAAGAGAGGTGCCAACACGAGCGTAATCGTCGACAGAAGCTTGATCAGCACGTGCAGCGATGGCCCCGCGGTGTCCTTGAAGGGATCGCCGACCGTGTCGCCGACAACACTGGCTTTGTGCGCCTCCGATCCCTTGCCGCCGTACATGCCGGTCTCAATCCACTTCTTCGCGTTGTCCCAGGCCCCGCCGCCGTTGTTGAGCATGGTCGCCATCAGCACGCCCGTAATCGTGCCGACCATCAGCAGCGCCGCCACCGACTCCGCCGCGATGAGCGGGTCTTCCGCAGTGATGAACGTGCGGAACAACAGCCCGACCGCGATCGGCATCCCGACGGCAAGTACGCCCGGCAACACCATCTGACGCAGCGCCCCGCGCGTGACAATGTCGACACAGCGTCCGTAGTCGGGTTTCTCGGTGCCCTTCAAGATGCCGGGCTTTTCCTTGAACTGCTGGCGAACATCGTTGATGACATAGTACGCCGCCTTGCCGACCGCACGGATCGCCAATGCGGAGAATAGCATGACCAGCATCGCGCCCAAGAGCCCACCGACAAAGACAACCGGCTTCGCGATGTCGATCGCGTGAAAGGCCTCGGGGTCGCCGATATAGTTGCGAACCTCATCCATGTATGCCGTGAACAGCAGGAATGCCGCGAGTGCGGCCGATCCGATTGCATACCCCTTGGTCAGCGCCTTGGTAGTGTTGCCGACCGCGTCCAGCCGGTCTGTCTTGCGTCGAATCTCCTCGGGCTGATGGGACATCTCGATGATGCCCCCTGCATTGTCGGTGATCGGCCCGAAAGTATCCATCGCCAGGATATAGGCCGCTGTTGCCAGCATGCCCATCGTGGCGACAGCCGTCCCGAAGAAGCCGCCATGCGGCAACGCTGCTTCTCCGAGGAAGTAAGATGAAAGGATGGCAATCGATATGGCGATGACCGGGATCGCCGTGCACTCAAGGGCCACGGCCATGCCCGTGATGATGTTCGTCGCAGGCCCCGTCTGCGATGCCTCAGCGATCTCTCTAACCGGGCGATATCGGTACTCGGTGTAATACTGGGTGATGTAGACAAATGCCACCGAAGTCATCACGCCGATCAAGCCGCATCCGAGAAAATACAGCCAGGCGTTGGGGCTGGACTCGATGTACAGCAGCCAGCGCGTGGCAACGGCAAAACCGATCATGGCCAGCACAACCGCCACCGTATAGCCACGGTTGAGCGCCTTCATCGGGTCCTCATCATCCCTGGTCTTGACAACCATGATGCCGATGATGGAAGCGATGATACCGAAGGCGCGGGCGATCAGAGGGAACAGCATGACGCCGACGATCCCGGCCGCGAAGCCCAGCCCTTGCTTGTCCGCCGCCAGTGCAATTCCCGCCCCGAGAATCATTGCGCCGATGTTCTCGGCCGCCGTCGACTCGAAGAGATCGGCGCCGCGCCCGGCGCAGTCACCGACATTGTCGCCGACCAAATCGGCGATCACAGCGGGATTGCGCGGATCATCCTCCGGGATGCCGGCTTCGACCTTGCCCACGAGGTCGGCGCCGACATCGGCCGCCTTGGTGTAAATCCCTCCTCCCAATTGAGCGAACAGCGCTACGAATGATGCGCCGAACCCATATCCAACGATCAGCAGGGGGATTTTCCCCAATGGGATTTCCGTGGTGCTGCTCACAAGCCAGAAGAGCCCGCCGACTCCAAGAAGACTCATGGCGACAACCAGAAGCCCGGAAACTGCGCCGCCACGTAAAGCCACTCGCAAGGCGTCATTGAGCGAGCGAGTGGATGCGCTGGCGGTCCGGATGTTCGTGCGAATGGAGATCCACATTCCGATAAATCCGGCAATTCCCGAGCACAGGGCCCCCAGGACGAACGACAGCGTGATCCAGAATGCCATGGCGATGCTTGACTGGACCGGATCGAACTCGTGCGTCGATCGGACGAACCCGTAGAGAACAAAAATGATGGCTGACAACAGAATGCTCAGCATGGCGATGGTGCCATACTGACGGCGCATGAATGCCTCCGCGCCCTCCTTGATGGCATCGGAGATCGCACGCATGGCGGGGCTGCCGGTGTCATGACCCAGAACATGGCGGGAGAGCCAAACGACAAAGACCAAGCTTGCCAAACTAATCCCGATAATCAGGATCATGTATCCGTTCAGGCCCATGGTAGTGATCCCCTCTGTTTGTCCGTTGACCGTTCACGCCCAAAGAGTTGCGGGGCGCACAAAGTCACATTGCCGATCCGCGAGAGGGCAACAAACAGACCTTTGAACGGCGGTCTCAGATGCACTAATCGCGGGGCGGCGAAGATACACAACCCGGCAGCAATGAGTCAAATTGCAGTTTGCTGCAGTCTATCCTGGAGACTGACATTTGATCGTAGTGACACGAGGCCGCGCTTAGTCAGGTCGGCATATCACGCTTTGCCACAAGAGGTTACGCGTATCGTGCCGCAACCGATGAAACGCCACTCTCGCGGTAAGTTCTCTTAGAAGTCCGCGCCGATGGAGAAATAGGACTTCGGCTTGTCGTCAACCGAATCGAGGTTGGTCCGCCATGCCTGATCGAAGCGCAGAACGATGAATCCGAGGTTGGCTCGCACTCCGTAGCCGAACGACGCTTTGATGTCGTTGAGACGGAAGCCGTCTTCGGTGATCGCGCCGCGGAAGTTGTTGTCGTCCCATGCGGCCCCCATGTCGCCGAAGATGGCGCCGCCGATACGGGAGAGGACGATGGGCAAAGGGAACCGCAACGCGAGGTACTCGACAAATGGGAAGCGAAACTCCGCATTGGCAACGAAGAACCGGTTGCCGGACAGTGCGTAATAGTTGTATCCACGCAACGGCGTGATCACATCGGCGAAGTACAGCCCTTCGACATCATAGACGTCGCCGCGCCCGATGCTCGAGCCGATCCAATTCTCGACACCGCCGACGTAGTAGCGTTTCGGGGTCTTGCCGCCGGACACACCCCCGGCCAGACGAAACGCCACGCTGTAGCGCCCGCCCAGACGCGCGTACTGACGGAAATCGAGCAAGGCCGCCTGATATGAAATTCCTTCAGAGACGCCACCCGGCGCATACTCAAGCTCCAACCGGTAGCGGCGTCCGGTCACGGGGCCCGTCAGCCCCCAGATGATGTCGTCGTGCACCAGCGAGATTGAGCCCAGACCGACGCGGGCAAAGCGGTCCTCGTATTCGCCGGACTGCAGGTTTGGGTCGAAGAATTTGCGATCGATGAACAGCATGACGCCGTCAAGCTGCACGCGCGTGAATTTCGAAAAGGGCCGCGCAGCATTCGCGACGAAGCCGTAGGTGCGATCCGAAAAGAGACGGTCGTCGAAATCGATGTAGTAGTACTTGGAATGGAACAGGCCGATTCCGTAGTCGATCCGCTTGGGACGGTACGCATAGTAGACCTGGATGTTCGACTGATCGATCGTGTTGATGAGATCGCTGACGATGAAAAGCTGGTGATCGCCCATGTAATCGGAGATGACAAAAAACGACTGACCCCGCAGACCGAAAAATGTGTCGTACCCAAGCCCGCCCGATACCAAGTCGGGCGAAAAGCGACGGCGGTACTTGCGTACGGCGTACTCGGTCGTGTCGCCTGAGCTGTCGGCGACGGATGCCGACGGTTCTGCGGGCGGCGGCTTCCCGGCCAGCTCCCGAGTCCCCGACACAGTATCCGGCGCCGATGAGGTCGTGTCGCGCCGGGCTTCCGGCGCTGGCTGATCGTCGGCCGGCGCCCCTGCCGTGTCCGCCTCTGCTGCACCCAGCGGCTCGTGCTCCAGAGGGCTTTTCGCGCGATGCACGTACGAAGTGAATTCCAAGTCTTCCTCAAGGAGCGCCTTGGGGACGCGGTCCGACAACCGGATGTTGCCGCGCATGACGAAAGAATTGGTATCCAGACCGAGCTGGCGTCGCATGAACGGGGTCATCGCCAGTGCGTCGCCCTCTTCGATTTTGGGTCGGATGTTGTCCATCAGGAAGACATCGAATCCGCCCTTGAAGAAAGCGGTGAAGGCGATGCCGGTTCCGTCGGGCGACCACGTCGGCGAAAAGCAGCCCGACAGCGCATTGGTGATCGGGTACGGCTCAGACCGCGAAGAGTCGATGACATAGAGATTGTAGATGCCGTTGCGGTTGGAAACGAAACAAATACGGGTGCCGTCGGGGGAATAGATCGGCATCCGGTTTTCGAAATCGTCGTTCGTCAGCGGGCGTACGGAGCCCGACGACAAGTCGGCCTCGAAGATGTTATAGCGTCCGTACGCGGCGGCTCGGGGATCGAACTCGCCGCCCAGACGCAGCGTCGAAGCCGTCCCTGACGGACGGTCGGAGGCAAAGACGATTCGGGCGCCGTCGGGGTGGAACTCGGGGTCCTGCTCATCGTAGTGATCGTCGGTGAGCCGCAGAATCTTCTCAGTTTCCAGATCGACCCGATACAGATCGCTGCGATCGTAGCGCGTCGCAAGGAAGACGACGGACTTCCCGTCGGGCGCGTACGCCGGCGAGCGCATGGCGGAGAAGCCAAACGTCAACACGTCGTCGCGTCCCGATCCATCGACATCGACTAAGAACAGGGCGTCCTGACCGCCGGATTTGGCAATCAGCGCGAGCGTCGATCCGTCCGGCGAGAAACTCATTGCCGATTGGAAGGAGTGCAGCGATTCGAATTGGTCGCTGCGTCCGCCCTTCAGCACGCGGCTCAGTTCCTTGCCGTCCACGGCGGAGATGATGCGGACCTCGGTGTTGTCGGAGCGCTCGCTGAAGATTGCCAGTCGGTCGCCGCGCGGCGAGAAGACGGGTTTGTCGTTCATGTAGCTGCCGTCTTTATCGTGATCGGTCAGTTGCCGCGCAAACTCCCGGGGCTCTTCGCGCTCGGAAATTTCGGGCCAGTACTCCCGTCGCAGCCGCTTTTCCCAGTCTTCGGAGAACTCCTTCATCCCCATGCCGATCGCCTTTTTCAGCGAATTGTCTATGGTCGATTCGAAGCGTCCGCGATTGATGATCTCCGGAATCTTCTCCTCGCCGTAACGCTCGGCCAGATAAAGAATCGCCGACTGTCCCTCCTTGTAGGCGAGATATCCGCCGACATATTCAAGCGGAACGAGGTAATCATGCACCGTCGCATCGCGCATGACCATGTCGGCGAACGTGTCCCATCCGTGGCGGGATGAGTACTCTGCATAACCCTCGGCAAACCACAGCGGCAGATTAAACAGTGACCGCGTGGAGAGGATCGAGCCGAACCCGCCGCCGTAGATTTTGTCGAAGATGACAGCGTGCGTCAGTTCATGATGCAGGACATGCCGGAAGTCCTCGTACGAACCGGTGAAGGGCATCACCATGCGGTTCTTAAACGATTCGGTGAACCCTCCCACGCCCTCTTCGAGAATGCTGCCGGTGACATTGGTCTGCTGAAAATCGTTGTGCGATTGGTAGAGAATGCACGGGACCCGTTCGCGCAGCCGGTGGTTCACCTGTGACGCGACCTCGGCATATGCGGAGTCGAGCACACGCGCCGCAAAGACCGCCAAATCGTAGCCGCCATCATAAAAGTAGATGTCGAAGTTGTCCGTGCTGAGGTAGTGCCACTCGAATTCGCGGTACTGGACTTTGTTTTTGCCGAATCGGTCGCTCTGCGCGCGCGCACTGGGTGCGGACAACAGGACCGCCAGCCCCATCGCACATGTGGCCAAGGCGACGAACCGCATCCCGTCCGTCCTGTTGAATCCGTTGAGAACGGCATCACGCATGTGATAAAAACGTGTATGGAGTTGGGGAATCATCGTTCTGATGTCACGCAAAACCGGACAGACGTTCTTGTCGAATCAAACAGCCCGCCGGGGCGATTGTTCCGACACGAGCGATCAGCCGTCTTCGACTCTTTTGATATCGGCCCCGAGTTGCCGGAGCTTTTCCTCCAAACTCTCGTACCCGCGATCGATGTGATAGACGCGCAGAACTTCAGACTGCCCCTTTGCGCCGAGCGCCGCCGTCACCAGTCCCGCCCCCGCGCGGATGTCGGATGCCATGACCGAGGCGCCGCGCAGAAACGGTACCCCGGCGATGCGGGCCTCATCGCCCGTCACCTGAATGTCGGCTCCCATGCGTGCCAGTTCCATGACATGAGAAAACCGGTTCGGAAACACCGTCTCGGACAACAGCGAAGCGCCATCGGCGACCGCCAACACCGGCAGGAGCGTCGGCTGCAGGTCGGTCGGGAAACCGGGATAGGCGAAGGTCGCCACACGCGTCGGCCAGATCTTCCTGGGCCCCTGCACAAAAACAGAGGTCTTCTTCTCCTCGACTCTGGCACCCATATCGCGCAGTTTGACGGACACCGCCGTCAGGTGATCCGGGCGCACGTGGCTCAGCTCGACCGCCCCCTTGGTGATGACCGCCGCCATCATGAAAGTCCCCGCCTCCAGTCGGTCCGGTATGGGTCGGTACTCGACTCCCTTGAGCTTCCGAACACCCTGTATCCGGATCGTGGCTGTTCCGGCGCCCTGGATCTTCGCTCCCATGCGATTCATGAAGTCGGCGACATCGGCGATTTCAGGGTCGCAGGCGGCATTGACGATCATCGTTTCCCCCGGCAACAGCGCTGCCCCGATCATGACGTTCTCAGTGCCGGTGTGAGTTGGGCGGTCGAATACGATCGTGCCGGACTTCATGCTTCGCCCATCGCCCACAAGATAGCCGTGCTCTTCGTTGAACTTCACGCCCAACGCTTCGAAGCCCTTGATGTGCAAATCGACCGGACGCGGCCCAAAGGCGCACCCGCCCGGCAGGGAAACCCGCGCCCGCCGCACGCGGGACAGCAGGGTGCCCAGATACAGAAACGACGCGCGCATGCGTCGCATCAAATCGTACGGTACGTTGTCGCCATCGACGAGGGCGGCATTGATGGCGACCGTGCGACTCTTCGGATCGTACGCGGCACTGGCGCCCAGATGTTGGCAGACTTGGACGGCTGTGCGGATGTCGACTAAGTCGGGAATGTCCCGCAGGACGGTGCGTCCGGTCGACGCCAAGAGCGACGCGCAGATGATCGGCAGTGTGGAATTCTTCGACGACGTGACCGCGACGGTCCCCTTCAGATGACGGCCGCCATTGATGACGAATTTATCCAGACCCGACCCCCTGACTCCGGCTCCCGCCCCGAGACGACGCCGGGGCACTGATACCGCCCATCCGCAGGGGTGTCAAGATGTCACTGCTACTCATCGTCGATCGATGCCCACTTTGTTCCGTCATGGAGGTCGCGGCGGCAATCGGTTATACTCCCCGGAATGTCAGGCGTCTCCACAGCCGGCGACCCTCCGGTCGTATTCTTCTCGGACGCGCACATCGGCGTGCATGGCGCCGATCAGGACCATCGCATCGCCGAGTCCGTGAGGGGACTGTTGCGGCACGCCCGGGAAATCGGCGCCGAAGTGTTCTGTCTGGGTGATCTCTTCGATTTCTGGTTTGAGTATCGGCACTGGATACCCAAAACCAATCTGACCGTCCTCGCCGCCATCGAGGACTACACACGAAGCGGCGGTCTATTCCATCTCGTCGTCGGCAATCATGACTATTGGACCGGAGATTACATGGCGCGCGAATTGGGCGTCACGGTTCATCAAGGCGACTACACGCCGAACCGTCAGGGGCTGCGCCTGTATCTGTCCCACGGCGACGGTCTATCACCGTCGGAAGGCGGTTATCGCATGCTCCGAGGAATTCTGCGGCTGCCATTGAACATCGCCGCCTATCGGTTGATTCCGGCCGATTGGGCCTACAGACTGGCCAATTTTTCGTCGCGCAGCTCGCGTCTGCGGCACCTGCGTCAGCAGCGGACATCGTTCCCGGAGCACGACAAGATGGCGACCGAAACGCTTGCGGCCGGATTCGACGCGGTCATCGTCGGCCACCTGCATGTCGGGTGGGTACGGAGATTGGAGCGTGGATGGTGGATTAATACAGGCGAATTCTTCGAGACGTTTCAGTATGTCGTGCTCCGGAATGGGTCTTTCGAATTGCGCAACTGGACGGGCGTCGAGACATAGGTGCATCCCCGAGACTCTCCTTCCATCTGCTCAGCCGATGCCCAAACCCGCACGCAACGCGGTGCGCACGCTGCATAGGATCAGTTGACCGACTGATCGCGTGGTCGTCTGGGGAATCGAGCTGATGTAGACGCGCCGGGATGACGTTCCGGTGGCCGCCAATTGCAAAAGATCATCGACTCCCAGCCGGCGACTGAGCGCGACATCAAGCACCGATCCCCCGGCGGCGATGATCTTTTGCGCCCAGCCGCGCCGGAAGGCGCCCTGATATACTCTGGGCGTAGCCGGACAGACGAGCAAACACCCCGCCTGGTCCGGTTGGATGCGCCGTCCATCGACGAGTTCGGCCGCACGCTCGATCTCATAGGGTAGCGCACCCGGACCGATCAGGACCCCGCCCGGCTCGCCGGATTCTTCGGCGGATCGCGCGACAGTCCAGCGCGTCTCTTCGTGGAGCACTCCCAGCGACGATTCGACATGCCGTCCTTCAAGAAAGTGCTCACCGTCATAGACAGCCGCCCGGTCGGGATGGCTTTGGGGAAACCGCCCCTGCAGGAGTCGCCCATAGTGGCGACGGATGACATCGTCGAATGGGCACATCGCCGCTGCGGCGCCCGCCCGGACCGTGAGGTGGCAGAGCTTGACCTTGCGATCCAGCGACAAGCGCTCGATCGGCCCCCCCCAGAACTCAATGATGGTTCCCGGCCAATCCTCGTGCCATCGGTGCGACAGCATCGTCAAAAACAGATCCTCAACATCGACCGATCCGGATATGCGGCGCGTCAATTCAATCTTGATGGTGTGTTTGGGAAAGCCGTTTTGCTCTTCACCGAAGGTCAGTAACCCGACACCGCCCAATCCCGACAGCAGAGTCTGCGGCCCGCGCACCAGTTGGCCGGGATAAACGAGTCGTGATTCGACCAGTTGCCAGTCGATCGCGCCCGCGTGTGGCAGGCACCACAGGGGCTCGCCATGCGCTGCCGCGGCGAGATCGCCGTCGGCGGCAGTCGGTTCGGTAGACGGCCAACGGAACCGTGGTCCGGGACACACCGCGACGGGTGCGTCATCGGAGTCACCCCGTTTACGCACGATCCAGTCGAAGGCGGGACTCCCATCGGGGCGGTTGTCCAGACTGCGCCGCATGATCTTGGCACTGGCGGTTTGTGCGTGCGGCCCGATCTCGGATTGGTCGCGAGGCGGCGGCGGCACGCCCAGGCGCAGCTGCAATTGTTCCAGTCGCAATTCGCTGGGTTTTTCGACAAGGCCGTACTTGCGCCGCCAAGTGTAGAAGGCCGCCTTGGAGATATTCAACTCGCGACCGGCGCGAAAATCATCACCGAATCGTTCCCAGAGTTCCTGAATCTGCTGTTGAGTGAACTTAGTCGACGTGTGCCGAGGAATCTTCTTCTTGCGACGCCAGTAGGTGACCAGGTACTCCGGGATCCCCCCCAATGCCTCCGCAATGCGGGCATCGGTCTTATAGAGTGCCTGGAGACGAATCAGTTCTGTTTTGCGCGGGATTCTCATCGCCAAAGACAACTGCCGGGCCGCTTGGTGAACAATCACGGCATTGCAATCGTGTCTGAGTCGCAATGTAGGAATTTCGATTTTGCCAAGTCAAACGGGTGCCGCGCGTTCCGGGCGCGGCTCAATCCCTGCGGGCAAGTGCTTGTAACCGATTGGAGTACTTATGGTTACTGTCACTTTGCGGAACGCGATGCTCTGCGGAACGCAGTCCGCAAGGTTCGCTTAAGCTTGAGCAGGTCGACAGAGACGATCCGTGTATCAGCCAAGACCGGCAGGAAGTTTGTGTCGCCGACCCAGCGGGGGACGACGTGAAGATGCAGGTGGCCCTCGATACCGGCGCCGGCGGCACGGCCCAAGTTCATCCCGATGTTCATTCCCGCAGGATCCTGTATCGACTTCAGGACGCGGGTCGACAGCGCGGTCAGCGACATCAGTTCGCTGCGTTCGCTCACCGTCAAGTCTTCGAGCGCGGCGACATGCCGAAAGGGAATGACCAGCACATGGCCCGACGTATACGGATAACGGTTCATCACTACATAGGCGCGCTTCCCCCGATGGAGAATCAATTCGCGCACCGGTCGGTGCCTGGAGGGATCGCAGAATATGCACCCGTCCGGTTGCGGTCCGAGGATGAATTCTTCGCGCCATGGAGCATACAGCCGTTTGACCATCGTCGAATCCTCTCAGCCGGACACTCGCGGCGTCAGCAGCGCGACGGCTTCAATGTGCGGCGTGTGCGGGAACATATCGACCGCTGCCAGACGCTCCAAGGAAAATGCCTCGGCCAGCAGCACGAAATCACGCGCCAGTGCCGCGGTGTTGCACGAGACATAGACCAGGCGCCGGGGACTCGGTGTCATCCGCGTCAACGCCCTGGCCACTTTCGGATGCAGTCCGGCGCGCGGCGGATCGACGACAATGAGGTCGAATGGACTCATCGCCGACGAATCTGCTTTCAAATACTCGAGCACGTCCCCACAGAGGAATCGACAGTTCGTGACATCATTCAGTGCGGCGTTTCGCTCGGCGGCGGCGACGGAGTCCGCATGCGATTCCACGCCGATCACGCGGTCTGCCCGACGCGAAAGCAACAGCGAAATCACACCCGCACCCGCATACAGGTCGAGTGCCGTCCCTCCCTGCGGATCGGCGTATGTCATGACCCGATCGAAGAGCCGCTCGGCTTGCAACGTATTGGTCTGAAAGAATCCGCCGGGCGCGATTTCGAATGTGAAGCCACCGAGTTGCTCAGTGAGGCGCCCCGGACCAAAGAAGACTTGCCGCAGTGACCCGGTGGCGATATTGGCGCGCCGGTCGTTGACGGTCCACAGCGCAGTTGTCACGTACGGACACCTCTGCCGCAGACACTGGGCGAAATCGTCTGACCGGTCCCATTCACCGGCGGCGGTGACGAGATTGACCAGCACATCGCCGGTGCGAAGTCCCAAGCGCGTAACCACGAACCGCAGAAACCCTGTATGGTGAACGGGGTGATAGGGGGCCACTGATCCATCTGCGAAGAAACCGCGCACGGCGCCGACGATGTCTGCCACCCGTGCGTCCGTCAGCCAGCATTCGGACAGATCAAAGGCATCGCGAAAGTTCTCACGGGGGTGCAATCCCAAAGCGAGCGTACCGTCGAATCCGCCGAACGAAAACTCCATCTTGTTGCGATAGCGAAACGGCGGCTCGCACGGAACAATGTCGATGTCCGGTATTCTGTCGAGCCCGCCGATGCGGCGCAGTTGCTCGGCCAGGTGACGGACTTTCCCCTCCAATTGTCGCTCATATTGCAGATCGAGGAGGCGGCAGCCGCCACACAGCCCGAAATGCCGGCACAGCGGATCGATTCGCCCCGGACCCGGCGTTACGATCTCCTCCAGCGCGGCGTGCAGCAAATTGCGCTTGCGGGCGGTAATCCGGGCGCGTACGCGGTCTCCGGGCAACCCACGGTCGGTCAGCACCACCATCCGCCCCAGCCGCGCAATCCCGCGTCCTTTGTCGCCCCAATCCTCGATGGTCAGTTCGACCGTCTCGCCCCTGCGGGGTATGGAACTTGCGATCGATGACAGCGCCTGCGGCATGGTACCAAGATACACGCACGGTGCGCGGGATTCAAAGGAACGCGCAACGCGGATTCCGTTACCGGGGCGCGCTCGGCCGTGGTATCATCCTCAAATGGACACCAATCACAGTTGCTGCAGTCATGGCGGCAAGCATGAGAAGACCGTCGTGGTCCCACGAACAGTGACGGCAGCCCTTCCGGGGCAGTACACCTGTCCCATGGACCCGGAGATCATCACGGACCGGCCCGGAAGTTGTCCGAAATGCGGGATGGCCCTTGAGAAGATTCCATCGCTGACCCCGATCAGCAGGACGGAATACACCTGTCCGATGCACCCGGAGATCGTGCGCGATGCACCCGGCTCCTGCCCCATCTGCGGCATGGCGCTCGAGCCACGCGTGGTTCGGGCACAGGAAGAGGAAAACCCCGAGTTGGCCACGATGCGCCGACGTCTGTGGGTCTGCGCCCTCCTGACGGCGCCGCTTTTCATTCTCGAAACGGGCGCGATGATTGCCGGGGCAGGGTGGATGGGCGGGCTGTCACGAACGGCGCTTGTGTGGCTGCAACTGGCGCTGGCGACACCGGTCGTGCTCTGGGGCGGGGCGGTTTTCTTCAAACGCGGGTGGGATTCGATCATCAATCGCTCGCCGAACATGTTTACGTTAATCGCGATCGGCACCGGCGCCGCCTATGGCTACAGCATGCTGGCGGCGATTGCGCCATCGATCTTCCCCGACTCATTCCGGCATCACGGTACGGTCGACGTCTACTTCGAGGCCGCTGCCGTGATCGTGACGCTGGTCCTCCTGGGGCAAGTGCTGGAATTGAGGGCCCGCAGCCGCACCGGCGCGGCGATCCGTGCGCTGCTGGGCCTGACACCCAAGACGGCACGTCAGATCACCGATTGCGGCCATGAGAAAGATATTCCGTTGGATCAGGTGCAGATCGGAGATCGGTTGCGGGTGCGTCCCGGCGAAAAAATCCCCGTCGACGGCGTCGTGCTGGAAGGCAGCTCCTCGGTGGATGAATCGATGATCAGCGGTGAAGCGATCCCGGTCGAGAAAACAGCCGGCGATGCGGTCGTCGGGGCGACCACCAACGGCACCGGGTCTTTGGTCATGCGTGCCGAACGCGTCGGCTCGGAGACGCTGTTGGCGCGCATCGTGCAGATGGTCGCCGATGCGCAGCGGTCGCGCGCCCCGATCCAGAAACTCGCAGACGTCGTCGCGTCATACTTTGTTCCGGCCGTTGTCGGTATCGCGCTGCTGACGATGGTCGCTTGGGGGCTTTGGGGGCCAGAACCTCGTATGGCACACGCACTCGTCAACGCGGTGGCCGTTTTGATTATCGCGTGCCCCTGCGCCCTGGGCCTGGCAACGCCGATGTCGGTGATGGTTGCCGCCGGGCGCGGTGCTACATTGGGTGTGTTGTTCAGGAACGCCGAAGCGATCGAGACATTGCAAAAGATTGACACGGTCGTCGTCGACAAGACCGGGACGCTCACCGAAGGCAGGCCCCGTCTGCGCGAGGTGATCCCGCTATCGGGGTGGACGGCCAACGAGGTGCTGCGATTGGCCGCGGGGTTGGAACGCGGCAGCGAGCATCCGTTGGCCGCGGCAATCGTTGCCGGCGCCGAATCGCAATCAATTCCGATTCCCGGCTCCGACGATTTCCAGTCTGTGTCCGGGAAGGGAATCACCGGACGGATCGATGGACGTGTTGTCGTTGTCGGGAATCGTTTACTGCTGGCCGAGAAGAATATCCCGACCGAGGGCTTGGAATCTCTGGCGGCAGAGCTGGAACACAACGGCAGCACCGTGATGTTTGTTGCGGTCGACGCGCAGGCGACCGGGTTATTGGCCGTCAGCGACACGGTTAAAGAGTCGACGCCGACAGCCCTTAGAGCGCTGCAACGCGAGGGAATCCGCGTGGTCATGCTGACCGGCGACAACGAGGCAACAGCACGCGCCGTCGCGCGGCAACTCGGCATCGATGACATCTTCGCCGGTGTATTGCCCGATCAGAAATCAGAGTACGTCAGGAAGCTGCAGAGCGAAGGGCGAGTGGTTGCGATGGCCGGCGATGGTATCAACGATGCGCCCGCTCTGGCTCAAGCCGATGTCGGTATCGCCATGGGCACGGGGACCGACGTTGCCATGGAATCCGCGTCGGTGACGCTCGTCAAAGGCGACCTGCGTGGCATCGTCCGTGCCGTGCACCTCAGCCGCGCGACGATGTCGAATATCCGCCAGAATCTCTTCTTCGCGTTTGTCTACAATGCGGTCGGCGTGCCCATCGCGGCGGGTCTGCTCTATCCTTTCGTCGGCTTGTTGCTCAGCCCGATGATTGCAGCGGCGGCGATGAGCTTCAGCTCGGTCTCAGTCATCGGCAACGCGTTGCGTCTGCGTCACACGGCGATTTGACGGTCCAGCGCCGATACAACACGTAGGATCCGCTCCTCCGCCTCATCGACAATCGAAGTGAGGTCGTCGCGGCCGGTCACGTCGGCCATCGCTTTCGCGGACAGCAACGATACAGTCGCCGTGCCGTCGTCGTTCTCGTAGACAATCGCGTTGCACGGCATCAGCAGTCCGATGTCCAGTTCCTCAGCGAGCATTCGCGAGGCCAAATGCGGGTTGCAGGCGCCGAGGATGAGATAACGCCGGAAGTCGAGATTGATCTTCTTTTTCAGTGTCGCCCTCACATCGATTTCGGTTAGAATCCCGAATCCCTCAGCGGCCAGCGCCTCCGTTGCCTGGGTAACCGCCTCATCGAATGTCGATCTGGTTTTGACGCGGTATCCGTATTGGGTCTTTTCCATTATCCCTCCTGTCCAGGCAATGATACACGTCACACGCCGGGCATGGCGCCTCCCGTGCCGCCTCTTCCAACTTTTTGACGGAATCAGTACGACGCCAGCGCGGAATCGATATCGGCGATGAGATCGTCGACATGCTCGATTCCGACGGAGAGGCGGATCAGATCATCGCCCAAGCCGCGCGGTTCGCGCAACTCACGTGGGATCGATGCATGAGTCATCAGCGCCGGGTGCTCGATGAGCGACTCGACGCCACCGAGCGACTCCGCCAGCGCGAAGATCCTGGTGGAGGCGCACACTTTGCGCGACTCCTGTTCCCCGCCGTCGAGATAGAACGATATCAATGAGCCGAATCCGGACATCTGCTTCTTTGCCAATCCGTGGTACTGATTGTCGGTCAGGCCCGGGTAGAGCACTTTCCGGACACGCGGGTGTGTTGTCAGATGTTGAGCAATCGCCGCTGCGTTTTGTTCATGTTGGCGCATGCGCACGCCGAGTGTTTTGAGGCCGCGCAATGTGATCCAACTGTCGAACGGTCCGGGAATGGGCCCCATGGCGTTGCGCGCAAAGAACAATCGATCGTACATCGCGTCATCGGAGAGAATCACCGCGCCGCCGACAGTATCGGAATGGCCGCCGAGAAACTTGGTGGTCGAGTGAACGACGATATCGGCGCCGAACTCGAGGGGCCGTTGGAAGTACGGGGAGGCAAACGTATTGTCCACCGCGACGAGGATGTTGTGTCTCTTCGCCAGCGACACCGACGCCCGCAGATCAACGACTTTCAGCAGTGGATTGGTCGGGGTCTCTAGCCAGAGCATTTTGGTGTTGGGCTTGATCGCCTTCTGGACGGCGGCGAGGTCGGTCGTGTCGACAAACGTGAAATCGAATCCCCAGAGCCGAAAAATCTTCTCGAAAACGCGGTAGGTGCCGCCATAGACATCGTCGCCGCAGACGACATGATCGCCACTCTTGAAGAGTGCCATGAGCGTCGATTCGGCCGCCATGCCGGATGAAAACGCCAGCGCGTGGCGCCCCCCCTCCAGCGCGGCGAGACACTCCTCCAATGCCGTGCGAGTGGGATTGTGGGTGCGCGAGTACTCATACCCCTTGTGCGCGCCGATTGCCGGTTGGGCGTAAGTCGCAGTCTGGTAGATCGGGACGACAATCGCGCCGGTCTTCTCCTCTGGGGCCTGCCCGGCATGGATGGCCAGTGTCTCAAATCGCATACGGCACAAACTCCGTTGCGGATCAGAAGGTTCGGAATCTGTCGTTTTGATGGTCTTCAGCCCTTAAAGGTTTTGGCGAGGTAATCCAATAAATCGATTTTGGTAATGACGCCGCGCAGGTCGCCATTTTCGACGACGACAGCGATCTCGCGGCCTCCCGATGCAAACGCTTCCGAAACCGCGACCAGCGGCGTTGTGGGCGTCACAGTGTGAACAGCGCGGCTGACAACGGCGCCGACCGGCTCGACAATGCGATGTGTCCCCGACATCATCTGGCGCAGCAACTCTCCTTCATTGATGACACCGACCAGCGAGCCATTGTCGAGGACCGGCAACTGCGAGATGTCGTGCGCCTTCATCTTCTCGACGACCTTGAACACCGGCTCATCGACCGATGCGGTCACAATCGGAGCGGTGCGTCCGCGCAGCAGATCGGCAACGGTTCCCAATGACGGTGAATCGACGAGGAACCCGTTGTCGCGCATCCATTCATCGGAATAAATCTTCGAGAGATAGCGCGTGCCCGAATCGGGCAGGATCGTCACCGGACAGCGGATTTCCGGATGATCGGACAGCCAGGTCACCGCGCCGGAAACCGCACCGCCCGACGACCCGCCGGCGAAGAGCCCCTCTTCTGTTGTGAGACGGCGCGCCATCAGGAAACACTCTTTGTCGTTGACCCGGATCATGTCATCGACGATGGAAAAATCCATTGCTTTGACGAGCATATCTTCGCCGATTCCCTCGACTTTGTAAACTTTGGGATCGGTCAGCTTGCCGGTTTTGAACCAATCGTAAAACACCGACCCTTCGGGGTCGATGGCCAGGATCTGCAGATTGGGATTTTGCTCCTTGAGATATCGGCCCGCCCCGGAGAGCGTGCCGCCGGTGCCGATGCCGGCGATCAGACAGTCGATCGCACCGTCGGTCTGCTCCCAGATTTCCGGGCCGGTGCTGACATAGTGCGCCTCGATGTTGTCGGGGTTGTGATACTGATTGAGGTAGAACGACCCCGGCGTTTCGCGCGCGATGCGCTTGGCGGTCTCGTAGTAGGACTCCGGCGAATCGGCGGGAACATTGGTCGGCGTGACGACGACTTTGGCGCCGTACGCTTTCAGCAGATTGACCTTTTCCATCGACATCTTGTCGGGCATGGTGAAGATCGCCCTGTAGCCGCGTACCGCGGCCACCATCGCGACACCGACCCCGGTGTTACCCGACGTGTTCTCGACGATCGTCCCGCCCGGCTTTAGCAGTCCCTCACGCTCGGCCTTGTCGATGATGTACAGCGCCATGCGGTCTTTGATCGAACCGCCGGGATTGAGAAACTCGACTTTGGCATACAGCGTCATCGGCAGCAATGCGCCGATGCGTTTGAGGGGCACCAACGGCGTCTGGCCAATGGCCTTCAGGACGTTGTCGATTGAACGGATGACCATCGCGTGTTGCCCTCTCACTGCATCTTTAAGATCGACACTGGGAGGCACGGCGTTAAGCTACGCAGTTGCGCGCAGGCAAGTCAATGGAGCCCGCCGGAACCAGCGTGGCACCGCTGGATCGGTACCGAAGGTAATTGGAAGCGGAATCTGTGCCGTTACTTCAGTTTGAATTCGACCGGATAGGTGACCCACACGGCCACTGGCTGGCCGTTTTGAATGGCGGGTTTGTAGATGCATTGCAGTGCCGCTTCAACGGCGGCCTCATCGAAGCCGACATTGGAACCGGAGGATTTGGCCACTCTGGCATCGCGAACCTTGCCGGTCTTGTCGACTAAGGCCTGCACCCAGACGGTGCCCTCGGTTCCGGTCAGGCGGGCGATTTCCGGGTACGGCGGTTCCACGCGCTTGATCGGAACCGGCTGTTCTTCAACGGCCACGAACTCGGACGGGGCCGGGAAATAATCATCGAGCGAGATATCGACAACAACCGAGTCGCCACTCCCCGAACCGAAGCTGGATGACATCGGGGCCTGCAGTTCGGCCAGTTCGGCGCGCGTCGCAAACCGCACCTCTTCAACGACTTCTTCATCAGGTACAGGTGTCGGAATGCCGATGGACGGCGGTGCGATGTCGGGTTCGGAGATGGAGATCTGCGGACGGGCTTCCGTCATCGACGGCGGCGCCGCGATTTCCGAGAGTGCGCTGATGCGCACGATGGGAATGTCGTCTCCTCCGCGCGCCTGCGCCTTGATAAACTGAACCAGGAGAACGCTGCCGATGGCCAACAGATGGATGCCCGCTGCAATGAGCACTCCAAGGGCCATGCTGCGCTGATAGTAGCGCTTCAACTCCAGCGCGCCGTAATCGATGGCGCCGCGTGACTGGGATGCGGTCATGGCGTGTTGCCCTCATCGTCGGAATCTTCATCTGTCGAGACGCCGGTCACTTTCTCGATCATTCGCGTGTCCAGCCGGGTCCAGGGCGCCAGTGAAAAGGTATACGAAAATTCCGCGTCGGCTTGCTTGATCCGGTATTCGACGACTTCAATCGCATCCAGAATCTTCACCATACGTGAGTAACGTGCGCTCTTGCTGATCTTGACCAGCGTGATGAGCCCCGGTGTTTCGTAAACTTTGTCGCGCAGCATCTGGATCAGGTCTGCATCGGAGACATAGGCGGGGTCCTCTTTGCCCAAGGTCCAGTAGATCGAATCATTGGGAGCAACCCGTAGGGTGAGCACTTTGGACTCCGCCGCCGGGGACTCGTCCTGGGACGGGGGCAGATTGACCTCCATCGCCTGCGGTTCGGCGAACACTGTCGATACCATATAGAAGATCAGCAGCAGGAAGGCAATATCGACCATGGGCGTCATATCGATCTTGACGCCGAGCCGTCGTTTGGGGCGTCTGAGCCCCTTCTTCTTGCCTTTTTGCTTGCGATCACCGCCAAAGTCCGCTGCACCCATCTACGACACCCTCTGACCTTTATACACGCTATCGGCGACACCTGTTGGGCCACGGCCCGAGTTGTGCACTATCCGCCTGTCCGTGATATCGATGGATCCAGGTCGGTGACGATTTGGAAGCTCAGGAGATTGCTCTCCTGCATAGACTCCATGATCTCTTCAACGGTACCAAATGACGCGTCCTGGTCCGCCTTCATGACGAGATACAACTCACGGATGCCCTGCCGAAGCGCCAATCCCTGCATGCGCTTGATTTCATCGCCGACCTCCGAAGAGTTGGCTGTCACATATTCGCGCGACGGGACTTCGATCGAATCACCGACCTCAGGACTGAACTTTTTCACATTGATGATATAGTCGAGAAAGACCGAATCGACGCTGGTCACAGTGATGGTGATGAAGTTCTTCAAGGGCAGGTCGCGCTGGGACGTCGAGATCGGCAGCGTGACCTGTCGCTGCTCCGGCGGCTTAAACTGCGTCGTGGCCATGTAGAAAATCAACAGCAGGAAGGCGATATCCACCATCGGCGTCATGTCGATGATGATGCTGACTCTCCGCTTTTTGCCCTTTTTCAGCATATTGCCACTTACGCCCCCGCCTCACGGGCTTTGAACAACTGCACGACCTCGTAGGAGGCCTCGTCGATGGTGTAGTTGAAACTGTCGACTTTATTGACGAAGAAGTTGTACGCGACAATACCGATGATGGCATTGAAGAGCCCGCCCGCCGTATTCACCAACGCCTCGGAGATACCTGTCGCCAACTGCGTCGCGTCGATCACGCCGCCGGCCGCATGGCCGGTCGCCTGAAACGCGCGGATCATACCGATGGTGGTCCCCAGCAGACCGACCATGGTCGCAATCGATGCGATCGTCGAGAGGGCGATCAGATTGCGCTCCAGCAGCGGCACTTCCAGAGCATTGGCCTCTTCGATGGCGCGCTGCGTCTCCTCGATTCGCTTGTCGGGATTCAGCGAAGCGCTCTCTTTGATCTGCGCATAACGCTCAATTCCCGCGCGCAGGACGTTCGCGCACGACCCGCGCTGCTTGTCGCAGACGGCCACCGCGCTCTTGTAGTCCTGCTGGCGGAGCGAATCGACCACTCTCTTGAAAAATGCCTGCACCGACATCTGTCCGCGCGCCTTGCGCAAGGTGAAGAGCCGCTCCACAATGAACGCGAAGAGCATGACCGATAACGCGATGAGAACAGCCACGAGATAGCCGCCCTGCTTCAAGTAGTCCGGAAGCTGGGTCCAGATGAGAAACCCAGTGGCCAGCGACACCACCAACACGATGGTGACGAACAACCCTTGCCTCACGTCTGCCTCCTTATCGTGCCGAAGCCCCGCCGCCCGTTCGTGGCGGAACTCTCCGAGTTATGATTACGCTCTCAGCCCGTTGGGTGAAGACCCGCGCCTGATGCCCGTGCTACAAGTCGCCGGACTTAACGCCCAGAACCATCCCGAGGGCCATGGTCAAATAGAATCCCCACGAAGCGATTCCCAGAAAAGATCCCAGACCGTACTGCTCTCCCGGATCGATCAATCCCCACCGCTCATAACCAGGGATGTGTCCGCCGACGGCCGCTAAGATGGCCAGGGAGAGACCGGCGAACAAGAAAACGTAACCGAGCTTTAACGGCAAACGCAACCGGAGTTGAAGGGCCTCCGGTGAGGAGGCTTTCGTCCACAGCAGCGCGAGGAGCCACAGACCGACGATCGGGGCACCAATGAGCATGACCAAGCCGATAACGGCCGACAGACCGGTGGCGAGACCGCCCGCAAATGCAGTTCCCAGACCGCCCATCAGCGTGCCGAGCGCCGCGCCCCAGGTCATCGATACGTCTGTTCCAGTGCCCGTACGAAAGCCGACCCACGGGAAGAGCAGCGTCGCCAGCATGAGCACCGCCGTGATCGTGAGAACGCCGCGATCGACACCGGTCATCACCTCCTGTTGCAGCAGCGAGTTGTCACGTTCGAAGGCGGATGCGCCGACGCCGATTTTGGCGTTTTTCAGGAACTGATCGCGTTCCTGATCGGACGTCCAGAATTTCTCGGCACGCCTGGGATAGACGCCGAATCCGATGTATCGGTATCGTTCGTCTGCGGCAGCGACTGGTGAAGCGGCGGCCGGCATATCTGTGGGTGAGGTCTTCTCGCTCATGAATGGCGCGGACCGATCCCGGAGGATGCTAATTCTCTTCGACGATTTCCTCGTCGATTCGGTTCATCAGGTTTTGCGCATCGCTGTGCGACGCCTCGCAGGTGACGACTTTTTTTGCCAGCTTATACGATTCATCTTTGTCCCCGGCCTCGTAGAGGGCGAACGACAACCACCACCGCAGGTCGTTGTAGCCGCAATCGTTGTCAGCCATCAGCGTGGCGAAACAGTTGTATGCGCGACGCAGCGGTACGGCGGCCGCCGCATAGTTCTTGGCCGCAAACAGCGAAAACCCGTACCATTTGTGATTGTCGCACACATCGGGCTCTCGTTCGACCAGCCACTTATAGCACAACTGCGCATCGGCCAGACGCTGCATCTTGATGAGGCGCGGTCCGGCCAGTTTGTAAGCGCGCGCGCGGTACTTCGAGTCGCTCGTCGTGTCGTTCTTGGCAGCGCGCATCAGGTATTCAACCGCCTTTTCCGCGTTGTCAGACTCAAGGTAGGGCAACGAGGCATTAAACAAAGTCCGGGCATCGTCGGGGTATCGCAGCACGAGTTTTTCGAACTCGACGGCGGCCTCGGCGAATCGTCCCATCCGGTGCAGCGCCAGCGCCAGCCCGCTGATGGAGCGTTCGTCGTCGGGATCCAGTTCCATGCCGCGCTTATAGTTTTGGGCGATCTGCGGCCAGAGCGTTGAATCATTCAGCGCTTCCATGCACATCGCCGTCCGCCAGAAGACCTCGGCATCCCCCCTGGACCAAGGGTGAGGCGGATCGGCGGTTTCCAGCGCCGTGATGTACCCCTGAAACGCGTCAATGGCCTCCGTGTAATTATTCAGCAACATATTGGAGCGGCCCTGGTAGAATCGCAGTTCCGGATCGTTGGCCCCGGTCTCAATGGCTTTCTGCAATTCGACAATGGCCGAATCGTGTGCATTTAGCAAGTAGTAGACTTTGGCGATGTTCTTGGAAATCAGAATCGGACGAACGGTCGGGTCGACGCGGCGCACCTGACGGTACAGCGCGAGCGCGCGCAAGTAGTCCTCACGGGCCTGGTCCACCGGTCGGCTCTCTGCCGAGATCATGTAGATATTGGCCAACTGCAGATAGGCGTCCTGGTAGGTCGAATCGCGGCGGAGCACCTCTTGCAAGAGTGGCCGGGCCTCATTCAGTCGTTGCTGCTGATAGTAGGCATCCGCCATCCGATAGAGCATGTCCAGTCTCGTCGTGTCGACACCCCAGACCGCCTCGTACTCGGCCAAGGCCAGCGGATAGATTTGTCCCTTAAAGTAAGCGTCGCCCAGTGCGGCGCGGTACTCGAGATTGGACTCGTCATCAAAGCGCGCACCCAAAAGCCATTCTTGTGCTTTGGAGTAGCTACCTGCCGTCAGATAGGCCATCCCAATGCCGTACTTGAGGTGTGCCTTTTCCTCGGGCTGCTTTGCCTTGGACAACTGCTTGTCGATCAGCGGCTCGACCTCGGCGATTCGTCCCTGATGCGCCAACACCAGGGCCAAGGCAACATACGCCCCCGGCTCGCGGTACTTTTGGTCAAGCGCCTTGTTCAGGGAAATTTCGGCTTCCGGAAACTGACCCAAACCGCTCTGGGCCAGACCCAGCAGGAAGAACGCCTCGCCGACGGCATCCTTTCCTGAGACAATGCTCTGCAACTGAGTCAGGGCCGCTTGAAAATCCCGTTGTGCGATCGCCTCACGGGGGCCTGTCAGGTCAGTTTGAGATGCCGCTAGGGCGGCCGGCGCGCCGGTCGCAATGAGGACCAAGGCGACAGAAAAGGAGCGTAATCGTCTCACCGGACGGGAGCCTCTAAGTCGGAATCCCCGTGACATGGGTCCGCCAAGGTCTTTGATAATCCCGTTGAGTGTCAAGCGCTTTCTCCCCTTCCGGCTGCCGAGAACACCTTAGTACGATTCCGGCGACGACCGTGTGCCAACCATCCCAATAACAACCTTAACAGGGCATACCCGATCACCACATATCCCAAGGTTCGTCCGTTGGCTTGCCCGATCGCGGGTGACGCAATCACGAGCCAGCCGCCAACGAGAAGCAGCAAGACCGCGAATCCCCATCGCCACAATACCATCGGATCGATGGTCCGACGCGGTGACTTGCTCTCATCTGGCGTCCCTGTCATTTGTACACACTCCCCCACTGTGTGGATACCGACGAGGGCTGAAGTTATTTCCGCAAATTCCGTGGCTTGGAATCAGTATTCCGACGAGTTCCCGACGAGGGCTGGCCCCGGTGCGACTCCAGGGATCGATTCCATCACTCAGGCGGCCGCGTAATCAGAGCCTGTGCGACTGGAAACGCCTCATCAAAGATATTGTCACCGAGAGCGTCCAGGTTGTGCGGTTGGCCGGGCTGGGGAATCTCGCCCGGTTCACTCACAAAGATTTTGTAAGGGAAGGGTGCGGCAGGATCCCAGACGGCATCGGGTTCGACTGTGACCGCGACTTCATCGCCTTGCGTGAACGTAAACGGGAAGGTGACGCCCGGCGGCGGATTCATCAGGAAGTCTTCGCCCGGGGCATCGGGCGGGGCGACTTCGTTTGATGAGTACGGGTTGCCGTCGTCCGCAGCCGTGTAGTCGGCAAATTGTCCGGTCGAAAGCGCGGTGGCGCCGCGAATCGCCCAACCCTCATAGATCCAGCCCGGCGGCGGCAGCGGCAGCGAAAACAACGACGGCGTAAAATCTCCGGCCAGGAACCAGACACCGGAGAGCTCGTTGCTTGTGTCTGTATCGGTCGGAGTGATGAAGGAGGCGATGGCAAACTCGTTGGGGGCGGTCAGCCCTTCTGCCGGAAACCGCATGCTGACGATCGCGTGCGAGGGCAGCCCGATCTCACCTCTGAGATAGACGATTCCCGACGGCAGGGAATCATTGTCGGGATGCGGCTCGACTGTCACGAACAGCGAATCAAAATCCTCCAGATCGGCCGGCAGACCCTCCAAATCATTGTTGGAAATCTCAACGCCGGATTCGTCAACAAGTCGTCGTTGGTTGTCGTCGATGTTCACATTGAAGCGCGCCAGCGATACCCAGTCTTCCTCGTGGGCGGTCAACGCCGCCTCGGGGGGAGCCGCCCAGAGCTCGTACATCATGCCGGCGGGCAGCGGGGCTACAGTGAACAAGTCGAGATGGACATTCTCATACGGCCGCTCTGTGGTGCCGCCGCCGTTGTCGCTGCCGCACCGTGTCATAAAGACCGCGGCAACAACAAGACACAGGATCCGTGGATCAAACGACCGCGTCATCATCGACCTCGTTGGCTTGGGATTGGCGGCGGGAGACGTGACCCGCCGATCACCAGCAATGTCAAAGTATAATACTTGCAGCCGCCCGAAGTGGCACGATTTCCCGTATGAGACTCAGAGCCGTGACGGGGCTTTTGTCGCCCACGATTCCAGTTCGGCGCTCACCAGGCCGATGAGAGGTCCGAGAAACGCGTCATCAAGCGTGTGCGGATGGAGCCGATCCACACTGCGCGTCAGCACCGCGAGCGGCCCCGACCGCGGCACACGGTTGGTCAGTTGGGCGGCCCGCCATCCGGCGATGGCCTCGATCGCAAGGACGATTCGTAATCGTTCCAGGATTTGCCCGAGCTTGTCGGTGGCCCACATCGACATGGAAACATGGTCTTCCTGTCCGAGCGACGTCGGGATGTTGTCAACCGATGCCGGATGGGCCAGTGTCTTCATCTCTGAGACCAGTGCCGCGGCTGTCACCTGCCACATCATCAGACCGGAGTGCAGCCCCTCGCCCCGCGTCGGACCCAAAAAACGCGTGGCACCGGTGATTTGGGGATCCATTAGGAGCGCGATGCGGCGCTCGCTGATGGACGCAAGATCCGTGACGGCAATCGACAGGTGGTCGGCCAAATGGCCGATCGGGGCGCCGTGGAAATTCCCGCCGGAGAGAATGTCCCCGTCCGTGGCGAACACCAGCGGGTTGTCGGTGGCAGCGTTCATTTCGACTTCGCACGCGGCCTTAGCCGCGGTGAGCGCATCGTGTACGACACCATGCACCTGCGGTGCGCAGCGTATCGAATACGGGTCCTGTACCCGTCCCCCCGCGGACCGGGGACGCCCCGACTTCTCCAATACAGCAAGGATGCGCTGGGACGATGCGGCCTGGCCCTTGTGCCCGCGAACCGTGGCGTGGCGCGGGTCGAATGCGCTCCGGCTACCCGCGACCGCCAGCGATGTCATGGCACAGATGTAATCGGCTGACTCCAACAGCTTCGACAGGGAGGAGACGGAGAGTGCCAGCAGCGCGGTTGAGGCCTGCACGCCATTAATCAGGGCCAGACCTTCTTTGGCCTCGAGCGTCAGGGGTCCGATACCCAGTCGGGCATGCGCACGTCGGGCCGTGGTGCGTCGTCCGGCCAATTCCACTTCGCCTTCGCCGATCATCGCGAGGGCGACGTGCGCCATCGGGGCGAGATCGCCGCTGGCGCCAACCGAGCCGCGTCGCGGCACGACCGGACACAAGTCGGCATTGAGAAACTCGATCAGCCGCTTGGCGAGCGCGACGCGGACACCGGAGTGGCCCATCGCCAGCATATTGAGCCGCAACAGCATCATGCCCCGCACCTCCGCACGGGTGCACAAAGGGCCGACGCCGGCTGCGTGTGAGACGATGAGATTGCGCTGCAGGCGACGCCGCTGGGCGGGATCGATGCGCACGTCGGCCAGGCGGCCAAAACCCGTGGTCACTCCATAAACAATCTGGCCGTCACGCAACAGCCGTCCGACCAGCCTCGCCGACTGCTCCATCCGGGCAGCGGCGCCACGATCAAGACTGACGCGCACGGGCGGATCGGCGCAAGCAACAGATTCAAACTGAGACAGGGTCAGGGAGCGGCCACTAATGCGGATGCCGCCGGACCGCTCACGACCCGCAGGCGACCGACGACCGCGGGACGGTTTGTCGTGTGTCATCGCCATGTCGAATCGGCAGTCGGCGGTGGGGGCGCTGCCCGATAGCGGGTGCTATGTCCGTTTGGCTTCGCGATCGAGATGAATGAGCCATTCATCGGAAAGCTGTGGCAGGGGAAGCCCGTAGATGCGTTCGAGAGACTGCGGCAGGTCCAGCACACTGCGCCACAGCATCTTGAATCTGTCGACGCCGAATCGCTGCAACAGGAACGCCGTAAACGACCCTGCCGCGATGTCATGGGCCTCGCGATCGGCAAGCGAGTCCGCTGCCACCAACTCGGCCAGGCCATGCAGACGTGACTCCTGCAGCAGTTGTCGGGCCTCGTGATGAACATTGATGTCCATGCGATCGAACAGAGTGTGGATGCCGTCTTTGATGAGGGTGAATGACGGCGCCTGCGGGTCGATCGCGTGGCAGGCGGAAATGGCGATCGCCCCACCAATCTGGTCCCCGATGCGTGTGTAGATATTGAATCCTTCGACAAACCCCGCGGGATGGCCGGTCGCGTCGCGGCATTCCTGGTCGGTGTTAAACAAGTAGATCGAAAACGGCTGAACGATGTCCAAATCAAAGTAAGTGACCACTTGATCGAGAATCTCATTGCAGGCGGCGCCGTACGACATCATCGCCCGATGCCCGCGCGCGGAGTGCGGCGGGACATAGATATTGAACTGGCGGTCCTCGAACAGTTGCCAGTCTCCGGCAAACGATTCGGGCTGAACATCCTGCTTGCGACCGCAGCCGAGCACAGCCGTGATGGCAAATCCGACGGCGATGAACTGCGCGATCAGTGGACGGGTCGCAATGGCTGACATGGTGTCGCTCAGGCCCGCCCATTATACCCGCCGAGTGCCGGGGATTCCAGCGGATTGTCGATCACGAGGACAACCGCAGCCAGTCGATGAACAAGAACTGGATTCGGCCGATCAGCAGCGAGACGCGCGCCATCACCGTGTACCCAAAGTGCGCCCCGAAGGCAACCATGATGAATCCGGTCCCCGCCGATGCGATCCATCCCAGCGCGCCGGTGTGCGGCTTGGAAAAGAAAAAGTAGATCAGCGTGCACAGGACCCCGATGATCATGATCACTGCATTGAAGGTCGTCAGCGGCAGGATGGTGCTGGAGACCTGCGGCAGAATGATACCGTGCAGTTGACGGACCAGCTCGATGCCGGCGGTTCCGCCGATGACGAATGCCAGAGGGATGCGCATGGTCCAGCCGATGCGCGGGACGAATCGCGCAAAGAGCATCAGGCCCATCACGCCGGGAATCAGCAGGATCCACTTGTGATCCTGCGATAAGGGGACCCACCACTGATCGACCAGGATCGAATCGAAAACCAGCCCGACATAATAGCCGGCCGTCAGGCCTGCGAAGACGTGCTCCGCAAAGCGAAACAGCGGGTTGTCGCGATACAGAAATGAATACAGCGCGAGCGTGAAGAACGCCGTCGGCAACAGCGTGACCAATGGAGATGAAAAGAGCTCGCTCATTGCTTATTCCCGGTCCCGTGGCGGCCCGGCATCGCGCCGTCGCGTGACAACGTAGCCGAGATTGCCCATCGCCACGAACGCGATAATCAGCAGATGGATCAGCGACTGTGAGTCCATTCCGCGCGACGCCTTATCGGGACTATTGAGCAGGTGCTCGTACTCGGCTGCGCCTTTCATGCCACCGAGCAATCCCTTGTATTGCCCCGATTGGACGTACGACAACGCCTTGGGCGCCACGACCGCAGTGACGCCGGCAGCCATCGGCACACCCGATTGCGCGTTGACCAACGAGACCCAGTAGTCGACCATGATATTGTCGGTGATGACCACAACGAATTGTATCGAATCGTAGCTGGTCACGCGCCGTGCCAGGGGCAGCGCGTCGAGCCGTGTGCCGTTGTGATCGGTGGGGAAGATGTTGCCGATGCCCGTCGCCATACCCAACAGCACGGCCTGGTACCCGGCCTTGTAGCCGAGATTGATATAATCTTCTCCGTAGCGCTTGCCGTACTCATCCCCGATGTCGTGCAAAATGCGGTCGGCAATCGACGGCCCTCCCATTCCGACATTGGAGAGCCCGATGACGTGCAGGTCCTTTTGGAAGCAATGCCGCAGTGTAGCGACCGCCAGCGGCTCCGTTTCGGCTGTCGTCGACGGCCAGAAATCGAATGCGAACATGACGTTGCCCCCCGCAGGCAACGCATCGACGGCGTCGAAGAAGGCCTGACTTTCCGGCGAGACGGCGGTCGGCAGCGACAACGGCAGGAAGACCGGAACAATCACCGAGACAAAGATCAGCGTGTAGAGCACACGACGGTCGATGTGTTGCAGGCGGTCCCAGATGGTCGTGCGTGGTTTCGACATGAGGCACTACACCCTACTGCCCAAGATAGGTGCGCTCGATTCCCAGGAAGATGCGCAACGACATCGATGCGCCGCCGAGCGCCGCTCCGATCAGGATGCCGCGCTGCACGGCGACATTCGGCACGGTCATGATCCAGTTGACCCACGTCGGCAAATCATCGGAGATGAATTGCCCCATGGGAATTCGCCCGAGCATGACGATGACGGCGGTGACCAGCAATATGAGCGACGGCACGGTCCGTGCCCGAAATGCGCGATACGCGGCCGACGCGATAAAGAAGGCGAGCATGGAAAACATCGTCGACATCATCGGCGCCTGAATGGAATTGAATAACGCGTCATACCGTGTTCCGCGCCCGGTTCCCTGCAGGACGCCGAAGCCCGCCATGACGACAAAGCACAACAGCAGCACGGCGGAGTACCAGGCCCCGTCGTTGCGAGCCGTCAGCTTGCGCCAATGCACGCGAACGATCGAGACAACCCCCATTACGAGCGAGAAACCGGTGATGATCGATTGCCAAAGCAATCCTTCGTTGTAAACGGCCTCGACCTGTTTGCCGCGCAGGAAGAAGCCGACGATCATCAATCCGCCGGATACAAACGCAACCAATATGGGCAGCCGCATTCTCATGGGTATGATGGGCGCATCACACTCACTTCGCGCTGAGAATGTTCTCCCAAAAATCGTGGCCGATTCCGAGGCTCACCGAGAGTGCGCCGGCGATGACCACAATGACGATCAGCAGCTTGACGATGTCCTGACCGCGGAGACTGCCCAACAGCGATGGCCGTCCCGACAGATACGCGTCGGCGGCATAGAGTTCTTCGCCGAGCAGGGTGTAGTCGCACGCTGCGATAAAAAACGGCATCTGTTCGGGTTCGGCGGTGCCGGCGATCTGGATTGCTCCCGCCACCTGCCCCATTTCCGCCATCAGCAGCGACTCGGCCGCAAACTGCCCCATGTAAATCGCCGCCGCCGGTTTCTCCCGTACCATCATTCCGCCGATGCGCGCCGAATAGGAAAACGAGTCACCGGCGATGTACTGCACGGTTTCGGGATGTACGCGATCGGACTGGCCTTCGTCGAGATAGGCCTGACGCACAGTTTCCTGAGCCGCAGCCATCGGCATGGGATACAAAACCGGGACGCGCAACGGTGTCTGATATCGCGCGGTCAGGTGCGCGACTCGTCCCAGGATCGACAGGCCGGCGATGGTCTGAATGTTGTCTAAATCACCGGTTCCCGGTATGAACAGCACGACCCGTCCCATCTCGGTCGCGCGGCCGACCGCCTCGTCAATGGCGTTGAGCCCTGGCAACGGTCGCACGTAGAGTTTCTCGCCGCTCGTCACACGGCGAATGAACCATAGAATCGCGACCGAGAAGACCAGCAGGAAGATAAACGCATTGAGACGCCCGTTCTGGATGATGCCCGCGTGCAACGCGTCGCCCGATGGAATCTGAGGAATGAGTGTGCCGGTCAGAGCGATCGATGCGATCCAGTCGCGCGCGCGAGCGCCACTCCTCTGGTTGGCAACTCCGCGATCATACCACGCGGCCGCGCCGATCGAAAGCCGTGTGTGAGTCAGGCGAGCTCCGTCTTCAAGTCGTTGATGGCGGGGACGGGCGTCGGGTCCTGCCCATTTTGAATGGCCAGATAGTAACTGATCCAGTCTCCCTGTTGCACCAGAGAAAACATCCGTTCGAGTCGGTTGCGTCCGGATGCCTCAAGACGCACGACCGGAAGGCCGCGTCCCGCCAATCGTCGTTCGATCCATAGGCGCCGTTTGGCGGCCGTGGTGTCGTCGTCATCGGAGGCAAGCGTCACTACGGCCATTGCCATTCCGGGATGGCTCTGCGCATCAAGGCCGACAATTTCATTGTGATTGAGTTCGGGCAGTGCGTTCGCAAATGCGATCGCCTTGGAGTTTTCGGCCAACTGGCATTTGAGACGGTATGCAACGACGTCGGTCGACGGATTGCTGCCGTAGACGTTGACAATCCGCTTCGTCAGAGTCACGGCGTGCTGTTTGGCAGGATTTCTTAAGAGAGGTGTGTCGGGCTGGAACAGATACTGACGCTCATGGAGAAAGCCGGCCAGCGATTGCAGATGTTCATCATAGTCTGCGACGATTCCCCAGCGCGACAGCGACAGCATGACCGGACCGAACGAATATCCAAGCGCCGCACGAGGTGGGAGCCCGCCGGGCAACTTCACCAGCGGCCACTTGTTCGTGGACGCCAGGGCGGCCAACTGCCCTCCGGTGGTTACCGCAAGGATGCTGCACCCGCGCGCCCGCGCCTCGTGTGTCGCCGTCAGGGTCTCGGCTGTGTTACCGGAGTAACTCGACGCGATGACGAGCCAGAAACGGTTGATGTAGGCGGGGAGGTGGTCGGTACGGACGACGACGAATGGAACCGGCGACTGCGATTCCCAGTATGAACGCGCCAAATCACCGCCGATGGCTGAGCCGCCCATGCCGCAAAGGCAGATCCCCGCCGGGGTCGTCGGCTTGTAAGACTTCCAGTCCACGCCGGCGACCAGCGAAGTTGCCTGCCGAAGTTGATCCGGCATGCCGGCGATGGCGTCGCACATGCCCGACGGATCGAGGTTGCGCATGGCGGCCGGATTGTCCAGCAGCACGTCGGCTTTAACGGACATGACGTTTGGCGAAATGCTCCAACTCCTTGCGAATCTCCGCAGTAGTCGCGCAGGAGAGTACGCGCGTGGCCAAACTCCGGCAATCCTGGTATCGACTGCTGCGAATGAGCGATTTGGAGCGCGGCAGCGAGTTGGGATGCGCCGACAGTGAGTCCACGCGCAACCCGACCAATGCGGGCACGGCCAATGGGTCAGCCGCCATCTCGCCGCAAACACCGACCGGAATGTGTGCCGCATGTCCCGACCTGACAACCGATGCAATCTGTCGCCACAGCGCCGGATGCCAATGGTGCTGCCAGTCGGTGAAACAGGCGTTGGCGCGATCGACGGCCATGGTGTACTGCAGCAAATCGTTGGTGCCGATGGACAGAAAGTCGGCCTCGCGCGCGAGTTCGGCCGCCAGCAGCACCGCCGACGGCGTTTCAATCATCAGTCCCAGGGGGGTCCTGGCATCGTAGCGGGCGCCCTTGGCACGCAGCGCCGCCTTCGCCGCTGACCACAGCGTCCTGACATCGCGAAACTCTTCGAGCGTCGTAATCATCGGGACCATCACGCGGAACGGCCCTTCGGCGGTCGCGGCCAGCAGTGCCCGGAATTGGCGCTCGAGCGACGATGGATTGCGCAATGAAATACGAATGCCGCGCACGCCCAGCGCCGGATTGTCCTCGGCGGGCTGACCGGGATGGACTTTGTCGGACCCAAGATCGAATGTGCGCACGGTCAATGGGCGCCCGCCGAGCGCAACGGCCGCTTCGCTGTAAATCTTGTGTTGCTGCGACTCCGATGGGTAGCCGCCCTTCTGCAGGAACAAGTACTCGGTGCGGAAGAGACCGACCCCGTCGCTGCCGGCGGCCAGCGCCAGCCCTGTCTCTCCCGAGAGATCGATGTTGGCCAGCAATTCGACCCGATGATTGTCGCGCGTGACCGACTCTTGATCGCGTAACGCGTCGAGTCGCTTCGGCCATGGCCGGTGCGAGCGACGCCGCTTGCGTTCGAAGAATTCGGTGGTGTTCTCGCGCGGGTCGACGATCACGACGCCCGCGTATCCGTCGACGATCATGCGCGTCCCCGTACGGACCACGCGAACATCGCGTCCGACGCCCACGACGGCGGGAATGCCCATCGACTTGGCCACCAGAGCCGAATGCGAGGTCGGGCCGCCGGTCTCCACAACCAGCGCGAGAATGTGGGCATGACTCAGCCCGAGAATGTCAGCGGGCGTGATCGTGTGGGCCAGCAGCACGGCCGGTTCGCTCATTCCGTGCAACGGCCCGTCGGTCACCGCCAACAGCCGGTTGATGACGCGTCGCTTAATTGTTTCGATGTCATTGACCATCTCGCGCAGATAGGCGTCACCGGCACGTGCGATCGTCTGTTGAGCCCTCCCCACCACTTGTGCGAAGGCCGACTCGGCGGCCAACTGATCGTCGGTGATGACCTGACAAACATCGTCATGGATGGACGGATCATCGAGAATGAGAAGCTGCGCATCGAAGATCTTCGTCATCACCGAGCCGATACCCGCCGGTGCGCGTCTCTTGAGGGCCTGCAGGTCGTTGCGCGCCGACTGCAGCGCGTCGTCGAAACGGCGCACTTCGACTGCAGACTCTTGTGCGGATGCCAGATGACGGATGGGCGGCTCGGCCTGCGCGACGCGATAGACGAACGCCGGACCGAGCACGATCCCTGGTGACGCGGCGACACCGCGCCAGCGCACTTCGCGTCCTGTTTGCCTGGTCATCGTCCCGGCTTCGGATTCAACCGGGGCGGGATCGTTTCCGATGACGCGCCCGGATGTCATCGTCAGCGCTCGTCGAAGCGTTTATCAAACACGCGCACGATCGCGTCCACCGCTTTGGCCTCATCAGGACCCTCAGCCCCGATGGTCACGATCGCGCCCATCTCCGCCGCCAGCGTCATCACGCCCAGCATACTCTTGCCGTTGACTTTGCGTCCATCCTTGATGAGCCAGATCTCCGACTGAAACCTGGTAGCGGTCTGCACGATCATGGCCGCCGGACGGGCATGAACTCCCAGCGGGTTGGAGACGGTCACCTGGCGCTCCGTCACGTTGGCGTCCGCCGTCATATGCGAGACGGCATCCTCAGAGGGCGCGGGCGACGACTCCGCCCGCCGAACGGGTTATGACTCCTTTGAGTTCCAGGCCGACCAGCACACGGGCACACTCGCCCGCGGGCAGATTCAAAGAAACCGCCAGCCGATCAATGGGGCAAGCGGATGTTCCCAGTCCGTCGTAGACACGCTTCTCGATGTCGGTCAGTGTCGGCATGGGCATTGTCGCGCGTTTGTTGATGCCCGGCGCCCGCGATAGTTCAAAATCAGAGAGAATGTCGTCGGCCGATGTGACGATGCGCGCGCCCTGTTTGAGGAGTTCGTGCGATCCGACAAACTGGTCGCGCCCGATCTCACCGGGAATCGCGTATACGTTCTTTCCCTGTTCCACCGCGTGTTCGGCCGTCAGCAGCGCGCCGGAGCGTGCCCGGGCCTGAGTCACGAGCACACCGTCGCTCAGGGCCGCGATCAGCCGGTTGCGAATGGGGAAGTGGTGACGCTCCGGCGCGGCGCCAAAGGGGAATTCGGTGACCAGCATGCCTTGGGCGACGATCCGCTCGGCGAGCGCGCGGTTTTCCGACGGATAGATCACATCGGGACCACATCCCCACACCGCGATCGTTTGTCCGCTCGCTTCCAGCGCGGTTGTGTGTGCCACTGTGTCGATTCCCTGCGCGAATCCGGAAACGATCACGATACCGGCGGCGGCAATCTCGCCGACCAGTTGACGGGTGATACGGACCCCGTATTCGGTCGCACTCCGTGAACCGACAACTCCCAACGCGCGATCCGTCTCGCACTGGCCGCGCACAAAGAGATACGGGGGCGGGTGAGTAATCGAAGATATCGAAGCCGGGTAGCGCGGATCGCCCAATGCAGTCATTGTCCAGTTCGACTTCGCCAATTTGTCGATCTGATCCTTGCCCCATGCTAACGCGGTCGAGCGCGAACCGGAGGAATCAAAGGTCGATCGGACCGCGCCGCTGGCAATCCAGGACGAATCGATCTCGTCCCATGCGGCACGCGCTGAATGGTAAACGCCGATCAGCTTCAAAAACGAGATGCGCCCCATTCCCGGCAACCGCGACAGCGCCAACCAGTATTCGGCTTCGGCGGGAATCCGTTCCGTGTCTGCCGCGGTCGGCAGCAAGTCGTCGCGTTGAAGACCCATGGGACTAATCCGTCAGCGGCGCGCCGATCTGCGGCGTCTTCGTTGGAGCCGTTGATGCGAGCATGTGGTCCAGCAGAACCAGCAAGTTCTCGATTCCTTCGCCCGTCATCGCCGAAATCAACACATCGGCATAAGAGAATTCATCACGATCTGGGTCGTCCGCCATCAGGTCGACTTTGTTGAGCGCGATCAACCGCGGCCGCTCTAACAGCAGCGGATCGTAGGCGGACAACTCCGACAACAGGTGGCTGAGGTCTTCTGAGGGCGAGTCGGATGTCAGATCGACAATCAGCAACAATACGCTCGTCCTCTGGATGTGCCGCAGGAAGCGAAAGCCCAGGCCGCGTCCTTCGTGCGCGCCGTCGATCAGCCCCGGCAGATCGGCGACCGTGTAGGTACGATACTCGGGACGGTTGACGACACCCAGATGCGGCGTCAACGTGGTAAACGGGTACGACGCGACCTTCGGCGCGGCGGCTGAGATCGCCCGCAGGAGACTTGACTTTCCGGCATTGGGAAAGCCGACCAGCCCGACATCGGCGATCAATTGCAGTTCAATCCGCAGGAGCCGCGACTCACCCGGCAGGCCCGATTGCGCCTTGCGAGGGGCTCGGTTGGTGGCCGTCTTGTAGTAGGCATTACCGTGTCCGCCCAAGCCGCCTGCGGCGACCACCACCCGGTCACCCGCGTGCAACAATTCACCGAGCAGCCGCTCTTGTTCGACATCGTAAATCAATGTCCCCGGCGGCACCGGGATCAGGGCATCAGCGCCGCCTTCCCCGGTTTTCAAGCCGCTGGACCCGTGTGCACCGGAACGGGCTTTAATGTGTGTCTTGTACCGCAAATCGAGGAGCGTCCCGAGGTTGGTGTCGACTTCGGCGATTACATCGCCGCCCTTGCCGCCGTCACCGCCGTCTGGCCCTCCCTTGGGTACAAACTTTTCGCGACGGAAACTGACACACCCGGCGCCACCATGACCGGCACTGATTCGCAGCTTGACTTCATCGACAAAGGTCATCGGGCAAACCGGGTATGACGTCAGCGGCTTAACAGCGTCTCAATGTTCTCTTTCAGATGCGTCGGCTCGATGTTACGGTAGAGACGGCCGCGATGCGTCAGGGAAATCCCGTGCGTTTCTTCGGACACGACGACAGCGACCGCGTCGGAGTCTTCCGTGATGCCGATGGCGGCCTTGTGCCGCATGCCGTACAGGTCGGCGTATTCTTCATTGAATGTCAACGGAAGCGTACAGGCCGCCGCGAGGATGACATCTTCCTCGACTAAGACCGCACCATCGTGCAGCGGTGAATGGGGCGTGAAGATGGTGACCAATGTTTCCGAAGAGAGACGCGCGTTCAACTCCTTGCCGGTGGCCGCAATGTTACGCAGTCCGATACTTCCCTGAATCACCATCAGCCCGCCCCAGCCAAGTTCCGCCAGACGGATGGCTGCCCGTACCATCTCATCGAGAGTTGCCTGCTGACGAGCGCCGAACAACGGACGCAACATGCGGGAATGCCCGATCTGCGCCAGGGCGCCGCGCAATTCGGGCTGAAACACAACGACCAGGACGATGAAGCCGACCGTTGCCAGATTGGTGAAGAGCCACTTGAGGCCCTCCAGTTGGAACCAGTAGGCGAGGAACGAGACGATCCCCACCAGTACCAGCCCGGCGACAATCTGTGCCGAGCGCGTGCCTTTCATGAGCACCAAGAGACGATAGAATATGAACGCCACGACCAGGACGTCAATTAAATCGACGAGGCCGAATTGCAGAAATCCGATGCGAAACAAGACCACGCTTTTCCCGATCTGAAACTCCGTAAGATTATACGGTGCAAACAGGAAGGCGGTCAATCACTGCGGAGACGATGGCCCCGATCCGGGCTGCGACAGCAAGCCGAGGGCGCCGGCTGTCTGCAGAGCGCGTTTCGTTGCGGCGACATCGTGGACTCGGACGATGGACGCACCGAGCCGTGCCGCCGCTACAACTGCCACCAAGGATCCTTCCAGGCGGTCGGGCAGTTCGGCTCCAGTGATCTGGCCAATGAATGACTTGCGCGATACGCCGATGAGAACCGGATAACCGAGCGAGCAGATCACATCCAGATGCGTCATCAACGCAAGATTGTGGTCATATGACTTTCCGAAGCCGATTCCGGGATCGAGAATGATGCGCTCAGCCGGAATACCGGCGGCGATGGCCAGTTCTGCCCGCGAACTGAGAAACTCCGCGACCTCGACAACGGCATCGTCATAGCGAGGCGCCGCCTGCATCGTCTTCGGCCTGCCCTGGCTGTGCATGAGGACGACCGTGCACGAATTGCGCCTGGCGACTTCGGCCATTGCCGGATCATCCCGCATCGCGGAGATGTCATTGATCCAATCGGCGCCCGCCGCGATGGCCGCATCGGCAACCTGGCTACGGGTCGTGTCGATGGAGATTGGGCCGTTCCAGAACGATCGTACCTGTCGAATCACACTGCCGATGCGCCGTATTTGCTCTTCGGGAGAGACCGGGTCGGAGCCGGGGCGGGTCGATTCGCCGCCGATATCGAGGACATCGGCACCCTCGTCGATCAGTCTGCGCGCGTGAGCAACCGCATCGGGAGCTCGATAATACCGGCCGCCATCTGAAAACGAGTCGGGCGTAACATTGATCACCCCCATGATGAACGGCAATAGTCTGTCTCGTGATGTGAAACTGACTCTGCTGCTGGCGGACGCGGTTGGTGCCGTTGGCTGATTCACGAGGACAGTCGACCCCGCCGGATGCGTTATGCCGGAGATGCCCCGGGCGCCACATCGCCCAGTTGATCGAGACGTTTGGCGCGTTCGGACTCACGGCTGCGCGCGGCGACCGCGGGCTCCTGTTTGGCCACGGGTTCGGGCTGAGCGACAGGGATCGGCGGCAGCGGTTCGCCCCGGAGGAGGACGTCGATGTCTTCCCCGTCGAGTGATTCACGTTCCAGAAGGGCGCCGGCAATGGAGTGCAGGTGGTCGAGGTGTTCCGAGAGGAGCTTGTGTGCCTTTTGCTCGGCGGCGTGTAGTATACGGTGAATCTCCTCGTCAATCAGTTGTGCGGTCCGTTCGGAGAAGTCGCGATGCCGGGCAATCTCGCGGCCGAGGAAGATCTCCTCCTGTTTTTTGCCGAAGGTCATCGGCCCGAGCTTCTCGGACATGCCCCATTCGCAGACCATCTTGTGCGCGAGCGCGGTGGCACGTTCGAGGTCGTTTCCGGCGCCGGTTGTCAACCGGTTAAAGACGAGCCGCTCGGCAATGCGTCCGCCCATCGTATACACCAGGCGCGCTTCAAGGTATTCGCGTGAGTGCGTGTGCCGCTCGTCGATGGGCAGAAAGTGCGTAACGCCCAGCGCCATTCCGCGTGGAATGATCGTGACTTTGTGCACCGGATCGGCATCGGGAAGGAGTTTGCCGACCAAGGCGTGACCCGCCTCGTGATAGGCGGTCGTCTTTTTCTCTTCTTCGGTGATGACCAGCGAGCGGCGCTCGGTGCCCATCATCACTTTGTCCTTGGCGTCCTCAAAGTCGGCCATGGTGACTTTGTCGCGGTCGCGGCGTGCCGCCAGCAGCGCCGCCTCGTTGACCAGATTGGCGATATCGGCACCCGATAATCCGGGCGTCCCACGCGCCAGGATTTTCAGGTCGACTTCGCCGCCGAGCGCGACCCTGCGTGTGTGGACCCGCAGGATACCCTCGCGCCCCCGCACATCGGGAGCATCGACGACCACCTGCCGGTCGAAGCGTCCCGGACGCAAGAGCGCCGGATCGAGGACATCGGGGCGGTTCGTCGCCGCCAACAGGATGACGCCTTCGTTGGACTCAAACCCGTCCATCTCCACCAGGAGCTGGTTGAGCGTCTGTTCGCGTTCATCGTGCCCGCCGCCCAGGCCGGCGCCACGGTGACGGCCGACGGCGTCGATTTCGTCGATGAAGATGATGCACGGCGCGGAGCGTTTCCCCTGCTCAAACAAGTCGCGCACGCGTGAGGCGCCGACGCCGACGAACATCTCGACGAAATCCGAGCCGCTCATCGAGAAAAACGGTACCGCCGCCTCACCGGCGACTGCGCGCGCCAGCAATGTCTTTCCCGTGCCCGGAGGACCGAGAAGCAGGACACCCTTGGGAATCTTGCCGCCAAGTTTTTGGAATTTGCCGGGGTCACGCAGGAACTCGATGACTTCCTGCAACTCTTCTTTGGCTTCTTCGGCCCCGGCAACATCATGGAATGTCACTTTGGGACGGTCTTCAGACAGCAATCGCGCGCGGCTTTTGCCGAACGAGAAGATGCCGCGCGGTCCCGACTGCATCTGCCGAAACATGAACAACCAGAAGAACACCAGCAACAAGAGCCACGGTGCAAACCCCAGCAGGACCGTGGTCCAGTTGACCCCTTCCTCCTGAGCGGCGATGACGACGCCTTTGGCTTCCAGTCGGGCGAGAATGTTCTCTGCGTCCCTGGTCGGCAGCAACACCTCAAAGTCGTGAACTTTGCGGCTCTTGCCGTTGACGCTCTTGAGCACGTCGACTTTGAATCGTCCCTTCAGACGGCGGTCGATCACGGTGACGGACTGCACATTGTCGGAGTCCAGTTGCTCGACAAACTCGGTGTAGGTGACTTCGGTGCTCTGATCGCGTCCGAAGCTGTAGTAGTTCACCAGCAGCGCCGACAGGGTGATCAGCGCGACCCAGAAAATCAGGGTGCGCGATGACCGTTTCCACGGAAACTGTGCCTTACCATCGGGATCATCCGGTGATCGAGGTGGGCGCGGCATGCGCGGCAATCGACGCGGCTCGGATGGTGAACGGTCGGTCACGTTATCGAGTCTCCTCCCCTTTGGACGGGTCGATCTGTGCAATGTAGGGCAGATGCCGGTACCGTTCGGCCAAATCCAGTCCGTATCCCACGACAAATCCTTCGCCGATTTCGAATCCTACATAGTCTATCGGCACATCGCTGCGTCGACGCACCTTCTTGTCCAGCAATGTCACCACCGCCAGTCGCTTCGGCTGCCGCGCTTCGAGAATGAGCCGTATATGGTTCAGCGTCGCCCCAGTGTCGACGATGTCATCGACAATGATGACTGCGCGCCCCGTTATGTTTACGTTCAAATCCTTCAAAAGTCTCAGATTGCCGGCGGTGGTCCCGGCGCCGTAGGCGGCCACGGCCATGAAATCGACATGATGCGGAATCGGCAGCGCACGACTTAAATCGGCGACGAACATGTAGCTGCCCTTGAGCATGCCGATCAGGACGGGCGTATCTCCGGCGAAATCGGCGGTGATCTCACCCGCCAATTGCATGATACGGTCGCGGATCTGTTCGGCGGAATACAGGACGGTCAGATTGTCCGGCAACGTCGATACGGCGGATTCGCTCATCGGACCCCCGATCGCTCAGCGTCGAAAACCTCGGCCACGAGCATGGCACGTGTCGATGGCGTAATGCGCCCGCGTTCCGCCACCGGGCAGCCGACCGGCCAGAGAATCCCGGCATTGTCGGCAAGCACGGGCACATCGGCACGCTGAAACGCGGGGATGCGTCGCTCCGCGAAAATGTCCGAGAGCTTCTTGGTGCCGCGAAGCCCGATCGGTCGGTAACGATCCCCATTTTGCGGGCGGCGCAGTGCCACACGACCCTGTAGACTGTCTAAATCGATGTACGCCATCTGCCTGTCATCGAATGCGGCGGGCTGCACCTGTTGAACCCGTAATCGCAGATATGTCCGATTCAGATTCAGCGTGGATCCCTGCTGAACCAACGCGGCCGCCTCCGACTCGATCTCTTGTACGCGCGACCGATCCTCACACGCCAGCATACGCATCGACCGGAGAACGCGCAAGCGTCCCTGTTCTACCGTCTTGGCCGGGCCATCGGGGTCATGGCGCAACAATCGGAACCGCTCGACCGTCGCCGTCGTGGGCAACCAATCGATCCCGATGCGTCCCGCGAGCAGACGCAGAATGTATGGGTCGAGCGCGTCATCCGCCGACGATAGCACCTCGGCGGCAAGAGTGATCCGCCCGAGATGCGTTCCCCGAACCGAGTCGTCGATGAGGCGGGCCGCGCATTTCTCCAGAAACCGCCTCTGCTCCCATAACTGCGACGCGGTCCGCGCCAGGCCCTCGGCAATCGAAGGGTTACGCCGTTCCCACTGGGGCAGTATCTCGTGGCGGATGACGTTGCGATGATATCGGACGTCGTCGTTGGACCGATCTGTGCGATATGGAATACACAGACTGTCGAGCATTGCGAGGATGTCACCGCGGTGGCAGTCAAACAACGGTCGGATGATTCGGCCGCGGACCGGCGGAATTCCTGCGAGGGCGAATGTGCCGCCGGCATCCAATACGGCGGCGGCGAATGACTCCGCGCGATCATTCAGATGGTGCCCGGTGGCAATCCAATGACCTGCCAGATCGTCGGCAACCTGCTTGAAGAAATCATAGCGGACGGTGCGCGCCCAATGCTGACGATTGGCAACCGGCACAGACGAGAGTGGGACACGGTGCACGTGGATGGGAACTTCCCAGGTCCGACACAACGCTCGGCAGAATCTCTCATCGTCGTCGGATTCGGTCCCGCGCAACCGGTAGTTGACGTGTCCTGCGGCGAGCGTCCAGCCCTTCGCGCGTGCTCCATGCAGCATGACTGATAGCAGCGCCACCGAATCCGGTCCGCCGGAGAGCGCAACCAAGACACCGTCATGGTCAGCGGGACAGCCATATCGTCCAAAGTACCCGGCAACGGAATCGATGACGCGTTGGAATCCGACACACTTGTCCGATGCGCACTGCCCCATCACTTCAGGCAGTGAGGGAATGCCAATCATGCCGTTGGTCTTATCCCGTCTCATCAGATTGGCGGTTCGAGCACCTTGACGCAAACCAGCGTCAGATCGTCGACCGGTGCACCCGGATCGGCAAACTCCTGCAGTTCCCGCCGGACCGCGTCGATAATCTGCTGTGATGGCAGGTGCGCGTGCCGGTGCAGCGCCGCCAGCAGGCGCTCGGTGTCGAACATCGATCCATCGGCACCGATGACATCGGTGACGCCGTCGGTGTACAGCAGAATCACATCGCCGGCATTCAGGCCGACCGCCCGTTCCACAAACTGGGCATCATCGAGGATCCCCAGCGCCAGCCCGCCGTCGGAAAGCATGACGATGCTGCCGTCGGCGCGGCGCAGGATGCCGGGATTGTGTCCGGCGTTGCAAAACGTAAAGATGCGATTGCGGGAATCCAGCACGCCGTAGATGGCGGTGACGAACCGCCCTTCATCGTTGCGTTCGCACATCAGCAGGTTGACTTTTTCGATGATGCGGCGCAGTGCGTATTGGTTGCGAATCTCCGCGATGAGCGACGCGCGCAGCGATGCCATGATGAGTGCCGCGGGGATTCCCTTGCCCGACACATCGGCGATGGCGATACCGAGTTGATCCTTGACGATCGGCAGGAAGTCATAATAGTCGCCGCCCACCTGCTCGGAGGGAATGTTGACACCGGCAATGTCAAAACCCGGAACATTCGGACTGGCATCCGGAAGGAAGGTCCGCTGAATGCGACGGGCAACCTCCAGCTCTCCTTCCATGCGACGCTTTTCATCGGACACCGCCTCAGCGCGCGCCCGTTCCACCGCCACACCAGCATGCTGGGCGAACGCGGTGACGATATCGAGATCCGCTTCGAGAAATCCGTCGACACTGTCGCGTTCGAGATTGAACACCCCGACCAGCCGTTCCCCCGCAAAGATGGGAACGACCATTTCCGAGCGGGTCTGCGTTCGCGCGCGTTGATACCGTGCATCATCCGCCACATTGTTGACGATCAGCGGCTGTCCATGCGCGGCCACCCAGCCGACCAGTCCTTTGCGAGCCTTGCGCTCGAGAGGCACCGTCGAGTCGTCGGAGGGGCCCTCATAGCCGCGGTCGATGATGCGCTCGACATGGCCGCCGTCGCCGACAAGAAACACTCCGGCCGCATTGTAGGGGAGCACGCGATGCAGCGTGTCGAGGATGGCGTGCAGCACCTGATCGAGGTCACGGGACGACATCAATGTGCGACTCGCGGCCAAGAGCGTCTGAGTTTCCAGCGATTGACGTTCGACACGTCGATACAAAAGTGCATTGCTCAGGGCGGCGGTCGCCTGTTCCGCCAATGGGACAAACAGCGCTGGTAACCGCCGACCCGGATCACTTGCGGTCGTCAGCGCACCGATGGCTCCTATGACGCGTTGGGGAGTCACCAACGGCACCCACTGCTCGCCGCGGATGGGAGTCTTCAGGACCTCGAGGATGGCATCGGCGACTTCGCGCGGCGGGGCGTCAAATGGTTCGTGCGTATTGGCGCGATCATTGAGCCAACCGATCAATTGATCCCCTGCCTGTGCCGGCAGCGGGAGCGATGTCTCCCATTCGTGCAGCCATGCACGGAAGACAATCGGGTGATGAGTGCGCGGGCGATGAAGGAGGAGAACGGCGCCGGCTGATCCGGTCAGACTGGCGATGACCTTCACGACGATCTCGTAGAGTTCATTGAGATTCAGAGTCGAGTGCAACGCCCGCATCGCCCCGATCAACGCCTCGGACTCCGACCAATCGGACACGGACGGGGCGGAGAGGATTTCGCCGACCGCCTGGCCGCGTGAACGCGACGGTGTGGCGGTCAGGACAGACTCGGTCGTATGTCTACGCACTTCGGTCATACACTTATCCGGTGTAATGGCAACATACGTCCAAAAGCAACTTTTGATCGGTCAAAAATTCGACCGGGAGTCAATTGATGATTACCTGGGCGGCTCCGGAGCGATAATCGGTTCGGGTGAGACCTGCTCCGGCTGTAAACCCGATGATTGATGGAGCTTTATCACCGCACCAACGAGAACCAAACCGGCGACGAGCGTCCAATACCAGGGAATGAACTCTAACGGTTCGTCCCACTCCTCCGCCGATTGCAGGGAAAAAACCAGCAACGCCATCGAATTGTTCAGCATGTGTCCGAGAATCGAGGGGTACAGGGTTCCGCTGCGCTCGACCAGATACCCCAGAAAGCATCCGAATACCCACAGCCCGATGAAATTCCACGGATTCAGATGCAGTAGGGCAAACAAAAAACCCGCCGCAATGACGGCGATCTTCGGCCCCAACGAACGCCGCAGGCCGCTTTGAATCAACCCGCGAAAAGCCAACTCTTCACAAATGGCAGGAACAACCGCCGCCACGAGCACAAAGAACAAGAACTGCGCGGGCGTGTCGGCCGCCAGATAACGCCGGAACAACTCGAACTGCTCCTTGGGAATCGGATAGAAGCGGTCGATCAGCACCGGCAGGTTGCTGTGCAAGGTGGCGAAGGCGACGACGGCAATGACCGTCCACATCCAGAATGATCGCGGCACCTGCGGATGTTGCAGTTGTCGCGGCAATTCGGTCGCAAACCGTCGCGTGAGCGCAAGCGGGATCAGGCCGAAACCGACAATCTCGGCGATCAGCACGGAGCCATAGAACCCCACCACATTGATCAACAGTGCGCCCAATACGACCGAGACGATCGCGGCAACGACGAAATAGAGGATCGCGTGTTCGACCCGCCAAGGTGGACGGCTGCGCGGGAATGCCTCGAAGATCGGCTGTGGGTCATTCTCGGGCGACTGGTTGGGTGGCGAGTCCATCAGGTTCATCACAATGGCGGTGGTCTAACGAATGCGGATCTCCCGAATCGCGCAAGCGCGATGAACACGTCGCGTGACATCCCGGATGGAGGAGACCCCGGGTCGAGGGCGGCGACCCGGGGTCGGGGGAGGATAGATCTGGGTACGGCTATGGGTCTCGGGGTTCCGTTGTCAAAGCCGGATCGATCTCGCTGGACCCGGCGACGACGATTCCCGCAAATGCCCAGCCCAAATACAGGCAGGATCCATGAGGCGCTCTACGTCTCGGGCGCACAACGCCGTACGGCGATGCACGACTATTGAACAGCAGTGGGGAATCGGTTCAATCGCCCTCGGGCAAGGCGAATCTGTGGGCTCGGCCCCCTACAACTGCGGGGACGATCCGACAATCCGATGGGTCGTAGTTTTTGCAGCGGGGGATTGCTACGGTTCTAAGTCCGGTGAGATACCGGCGGGAATCGCTGTGCGCACGGGGGTTGTCTGAGGAGCTACTGGCAGCGAAAGTCGCACCTCGACACCGTGCGGACTGTGGTTGGAGATCGAAAGCTCGCCACCGCTGCGGACCGCAAGCTGGCCGGCCAGGATCAGACCGAGCCCGCGCCGTTCGCCGTGTGTCGTGACCGCCCGGGTGAAGATGCCCGACAGCATCGGATCCGGTATCCCCGGCCCATCATCCGCGATGGAGAGGCAGACGGTCTCCCGGTCGTTGCCCGGTTCAGCACACAGCGTTATCGTCGACCCGGTGACATCGGGGTGGTTCAGCGCCTCGGCGGCATTCAAGAGAATGTTGAAGAGGATAAGTTGCAACTCCCCGGCACGACAGGCCACTACCGGCAGCGGATTCGCGCACCTTGTTTCGAGGACGATCTTCTGGAACCATTTTTGCGGCTTGAAAAACAGCGTCTGGAAAGCGAGAAATCCTCCCAGATCGACGCGTTCGGCCTGATCGGTCTGGGATCGTGACTTGAGGAAGGCATCCGCCATAACGCCCAATTGACCGAGGGCGCGGCGCATGTTGTCGAGGCATTTGCGGGCGGGCGCAGGAATGTCATCGTCCATCTGCATCATCAGCAGCTCGGCGTTGCCACTGAGAATCGCAAGATAGTTGTTGAGATCGTGCGCGATCTCGGCGGCCATCTGAGCGCGCCAATGTAATTGCGTGCGCTGGGCGCGTTCCAGCGCCCGGACCTGCTGCTCGAGTTGCGGCTCCAACGCTCGGGCAGCGGTCGCCGTTGACTGCGTCTTCACATTCCTATATGTCGGAACGTCTTGCGGGCGCTTGAGCGATTCCGGGTCGTTCGGCAGACGAGATACGCTATGGCCGGGCGTCTTCGCCCAACGGATAGAGCAACCCGCCGAGCCACGGATGGACTTCAAGCACCTTGCGCCACAAGTCGTGGGCGACGGCACGATAGGCATCGTGCCCTTTGCTGGTGCCGCGAAGCTTCACGAAGTGGAATACTTCGCGGAGATTCCAATGGAAGAGCGACCGCTTGCGAAATGCCAATAGCAGCGCATAAACCGCTTCATCGGGCAACTCGGCGTGAATCGCATCATAGGCCGCAGCCGAGCGCCCGATCCACTGCTCGAATTCGGCGCGCAATCCCATCTCCTCGATCAGTGCCGGGACGGTGTACCCCAAGTCCGGCGTCAGTTCCTGCGGCAGTTGCGTGCCGATGCGGTGGCGCTGGATGTCGCGCCATGCGCCGTAGTCGACGGTGATCTCGATCAAATAGTTGATGTGTTCGAATGCGCGCGGCAGAGGATCAAACGGCCCCAACGGGACCAGGACGCGCCCGATCAGTTCTCGCTTCTCCCCTTCGGACATGGCGGCGACAACCTGTTCGGCGCGCGCCCAATCGCCCATCTGACCCTGATAGGCGACTGAGACAGCGAGGACTTGCAGTGCATCGCGTTCATAGCGCAGGACTCGCACATCGGGAGGGATGTCGGAGACGATTCGCGACTGTGCGTGTGGTGTGCCGTTCAACGAATCTTGTACATCTTTGATGCCGGCGGCGCGCGCCATATCGGGTTCGGCGTACTTCAGCAGGGTCGGGACTTTCTCATAGGCGACTGCCTTGACCTCTTCGCCGATCTGGCGCAGTTCCGGCAACGGCGAGCCGGTCAGCTTACGGATTGCCCCCGCCAATGCACGGGCATTGATGGTCCAGCCCAGATTGGTCAGCGTTGCAGTCGGCAAAAGGTAACGGATTGCATCGCATGCCCTGGCACGCAGGCGCGCATGCCACATCCGCTCCGACTTTCCTGCTTCGAGCGGGAATTGCGCTTTCAGGTGGTCGATGGCACGTTCCGACCATTCGATGTAAGTGCTCAGCAGGCCGGTAATCAATTCTTCGTAGCGTCGATTCAACTCAGGGTGGACGCGAAACGACGCCGGGCGGTAGACTCGCTCAGGGTCATAGATTTGATAGCGCGTCGATTTCTCGGTGTATGATGCCAGTCGGTTATCTTCGATCGCCTTGGCGGCAATAATCGAGACATTCTCGACCGCGATCGAAAGCATCGCATGCTCAGCCACCGACGCGTGGCCGTATCCGACCACCCACTTTTCGTGAAACTGGGCTGAGGCGCTCTCGGTGAGCTCCTCGGCGATCTTGTCGAACGGTTCCGGCGAACGGGAGGTCTTGGCAAACGCCACCGCGACAACCTCCGGTGGCAGGTCCTTCATTAGATAGATGCGGCGGGCCGATTCGGTCACCGTGGCGCGTTCTGAAGCAGATGAGGGCACACTTGTCGTCATCGTGTGTAGGGACGAGGAAACCTCGCCCCTACAAAACGGAAATAGAGGCGCCAGCGCAAATTGGAATACGAAAAAGAGACCTCGATTTCCATCATCTTATCTGGATATGATATATTCCCGGTCTGAATTGTCGCTGCCAATGGAGTGGGAAACGATAGAGAGGACAGGAAATGAAAGATGCCCGTTTGATCAAACTCGCCGACACGCTGGTCAACTACTCCACCGCCGTCAAACCCGGCGAGAAGGTCCTGGTGGAAACCAAAGGCCATGACACGCTGGAATTGTCACGTGAGATTATCACGCAGGTCGCCAGGGCCGGCGGGCTGCCGTTCTGGTTTCACAACGACGAGGAAGTCGAGCGCCGCTGGATCCTGAACGCGACCGAAGAGCAGATTAAAGAGTACGGGAAGATGCACCTGCGGATGATGAAAGACATGGTCTGCTACATCGCGGTGCGCGGCTCCAACAATTCGTATACGCTCGCGGATATTCCCTCCGAACGCATGGGATGGTTTAAGAAGCACTACTACAAACCGGTACATCTGGAGCAGCGTGTCAAACGGACGCGCTGGGTCGTGCTGCGATACCCCAACGCCGCGATGGCGCAACTGGCCGAGACATCGCGCGAGGCATTCGAGGACTTCTATTTCAACGTCTGCAACGTCGACTATCCCAAAATGTCGAAGGCGCAGGATGTCCTGGCCGATGTCATGCGCAAGACCGACCGTGTCCACATCAAAGGGCCGGGGACCGATTTGCAATTCTCGATCAAGGGCATCCCGCCGGTCAAATGCGATGGTCACCGCAACATCCCCGACGGCGAGGTCTACACCGCGCCGGTGCGCGACTCGATCAACGGCGAGATCACATACAACGTGCCGTCGATCTATGAGTCAGCGCTCTTCAATGGCATTCACTTCGTGTTCAAGAAGGGTAGGATCGTCAAGGCCACGTGCAGCGGGGACAACGCCAAGCTCAACAAGATTCTCGACACCGATCCGGGCGCGCGCTACGTCGGTGAATTCTCCTTCGGGCTGAATCCCAACGTCAACAAGCCGATGAAAGATACGCTCTTCGATGAGAAGATTTTCGGCTCGATCCATCTGACCCCGGGGCAGTGCTATGATGAAGCCCCCAACGGCAACAGATCCGCGGTGCACTGGGATCTGGTGCTCATTCAGACCCAGGAGTACGGCGGCGGCGAGATTCACCTCGACGGCAAGCTGGCGCGCAAAGACGGGATATTTGTGCATCCGGCACTGAAGGACAAGCTGTCGGCAAAGGCGTTGCGCTAACAGCCGAAAGTCAGGAGTATGAGGGGCGGACGACGTTGGTTTCTGTGGCTGCTGGCAATCCTGACCGTGCTGTCAGGTCTGGAAGGGGCGGGCCGCATGGTCGGTATGCCGATTCTGCCGCCGCCCGAGCAGTTCGTCGTTGCTCCAGAATGGCGTTACCCAGACCAAATCGCACGTGATCCTGTTCTCTTCTGGCGCTATCGGCCGAATCGGACCATCCACAGCAACTTTTTCGCGCCGGGTGTTTACACGATTAACTCCCACGGTTTTCGCACACCGGAGTTCTTGTTCGAGAAGACTCCAGGCACCACGCGTGTCGTCTGTCTGGGCGAATCGACCACGTTCGGCTACGGCGTCGCCAACGGTCAGACATACCCGCGCAAACTCGAGGAATACCTTAATGCTCACGACGAACAGAAGCGCCGTTGGGAGGTCATCAGCCTCGGTGTCACCGACTACTCGACCTACCAGGGTGTGCGGCTGGCCGAGCAGATGCTGCCGCGATTGACGCCCGATATCGTACTGATGTTGTTTAGCTGGGGCGACTTGCAGCCGGGCGCCGCTGAGACACCCGATTCCGATTTGGAAATGCCGGCGGCGTGGACAATGATATTGCAGGACATGTGGTTGCGTTCGGCCATAGTCCGGCATGCCTTGGCACTGCGTCACAAATGGGGACCGGCGCGACGGCCAATCGAACCGGGCGGTTTGACGATCCGTCGCGTCCCCGGCAATGAATACGCACCCAACATCGAGAAGATCTGCCTGGTGGCGCGTCGGATCGGGGCACGGTCGATCGTTCTGACACCGCCCATTGCCTGGCCGCCGGCGGGGTATTCCGATGATACCGGGATATTCAAGTATCATCACCGATACCATCAGATGGCGCGCTACGGGGCAACGCTTGGGCACAGCCCGTTTATCGAATTGGCGGCTGTGTTTGATCGACATCCGGAATTCTTCGACGACACCGCGCGCGACTTCGCCCATTTCAATGCCGCCGGGCACGCGTACGCGGGCGAGTACATCGGTCGAACATTGCTGTCGGCGACGCCGCCGCCGGAGCCCGAGCCGATGCGATAGGCCTGCGCGTCGCCGGGTTGTCCTTGTGGTTCATCGGCGGTGAGGTATATTCGCATCGCATCGCTCACCACAGCCAGAGACTATCAGGATGGATATTATCGTCATCGGTTTAGGGGAGGTCGGCAAGCACATCGCCGGCGTGCTGGCCTCCGAGGGCCAGAATGTTACGCTCATCGATTCCTCCGAGAGCGCGCTGAGCCAGGCGCGCGAATCGATGGATGTTATGACGCTCTGCGGAGACGGCGGACGAATCTCAACATTGAACCAGGCCAACGTCGCCGGGACCGAACTGGTCATCGCGGTCACCGATAACGACGAAGTCAATCTGCTGGCCTGCCTGATGGCGAAGAAACTCGGTGCGGAACGTGTGATTGCGCGTGTCTCCGACACCGATGATCCGCTGGCTGAGGACAGTACGTGGGCCGCGAATCTCGGAATCGACCTCGTCATCAGTCCCGAACGCGCGGCCGCAGTCGAAATCGCGAGGATTGTCGAGACGACGGGCGTCACGTGGGTGGAGTCGTTCGGGGACGAACGGGTCGCCATGGTCCGTATGCGGATTCGAGAGGAATCCGCGCCCGCCGTGGGTCGGTCGCTTCTGGAATTGCGGCTTCCGCAGAATGTCCTGGTGGCGGCGATTCGTCGCAACGGACACCTGATCATCCCCGACGGAAGCGAGCGCCTCGCCGATTCCGATGAGTTGTATTTGATCGGAAAGACCGATGTCCTGCCGGAGGCGAGAACAGTCCTGGCCGGCCCGCAGAAACCCGTGTCGAAGGCGGTGATCGTCGGGGCCTCGCCGGTCGGACGTGCGCTGGCGCAGCTCCTGGAGGAGTCGAAGATCGACACATTCGTGGTCGAGAGGAGTGCGGAACGGGCCGAGGCCATGGCCATGCAGATTCGCCGCGGCGTGGTGGTTCGGGGTGACGCCACCAGCAGCGGGTTCATTCGCGCAGAGAACCTCAACAATGCGGACGTGCTGATCGCCGCGACTAAAAGCGATGAAGTGAACTTGATGGCCGGGCTGATCGCCAAGAAATCAGGAATCGCCAGCACGATCGTCGTGTCGCACAAGCCGGACTACATGTCCATTTATGAAGAACTGGGCATCGATACGGCCATCTCTCCGCGGTTGCTGGCGGCCAATCAGATTCTGCGCTACGTGCGTCGCGGTCGCGTGCTGTCGGTGAGCGTTCTTGCCGACGGAGCGGCTGAGTTCCTGGAAATGCAGGCGGAGGCGCGTACGCGGATCACATCGACCCCACTGAAGGACGTCGGTTTCCCCAAGGGCGTTCGCGTCGGGGCGGTCGTCACCGACGATGATGTCACGGTTCCCGGCGGCGACTTCGTCATCCCGGCGCATTCGCGCGTAATCGTTTTAACCACGCCCGAACAGCGGCAGGCGGTCGAGCGCCTGTTCCGCAAGCGCTCCTTCTCCATGTCCTGAACGGACACGTATCCATGAATGTGCGATCCGTCGTCCGCATGATCGGCCTGTTGCTTGTGGTCGAGGCGGGGTTTATGACGACCTCGATCGGGTGGGCGATCCGGGACGGCGATGTGGACTCGCTGCAACACTTCATCATCGCGTCGCTGATTACCGGGCTGGCGGGCTCTGTTTGCTTTGTCGTGGGACGCTCAGCGCCGACGATGATCCGCGCGCGGGATGCGTTGGCGACCGTCGGGATCGGCTGGCTGCTGGTGGGGGCGTTCGGCGCGATCCCCTATCTGCTGGAGGGTGCATTGACACATCCGGCCGACGCGTTCTTCGAATCGGCTTCCGGATTCACGACGACCGGTGCGACAGTGATCCGCGATGTCGAGATTCTGAGCCGGTCGCTGTTGTGGTGGCGTTCGCTGACGCAATGGATGGGAGGCGTCGGCATCGTTGTCCTTTTTATTGCCGTTTTCCCGCACCTGGGCGTCGGAGCGAGCCATCTGTTCCGCTCGGAAACGACCGGGCCGATTACGGAACGGCTGCGTCCCAAGCTGCGGCACACGTCGCGGCTGCTGTGGTACATTTATGTGGGACTGACCGGGGCCTGCGCGACGCTGCTGATCGTCGCCGGTATGGAGCCGTTCGATGCCATCTGTCATGCGTTCACGACATTGGCAACCGGCGGCTTCTCAACAAAGAACGCCAGCATCGCGGCGTATTCGTCGATCTCGATCGAACTCATCATACTTCTGTTCATGTTTCTGGCGGGGATCAACTTCGGCCTTTACTACCGAGCGGCTTCCGGGCAGCCGGGGGAGCTTTGGCGTGATGCGGAGTTTCGCACGTATACTGCGGTGGTCGTAGTCGCAACCGTTCTTGTTACCGCCGCCATCTTGCCACAGAAAGAGACGTTGGGGCACGCCCTTCGATACTCCGTGTTTCAGGTCGTCTCACTTCAGACCGCAACCGGTCACGCGTCCGACGACTTTGACCGGTACCCCGAGTTCGCGCGTCTCTTGCTGCTGAGTCTGATGTTTGTCGGGGGCTCAGCGGGTTCCACGGCGGGCGGAATCAAGGTCATTCGCATCCTTGTTTTGGGGCGCGCGCTGGTCAACCAGCTCGTCAAATCGTTTCAGCCCAGTGCCGTGCTGGCGGTCCGCGTCGGTCAAGCGGCTCTGGACTCGGGAACGGTCAAGAGCATCAGTGTGTTTTTTGCGGCGTTTCTCGGCGTCTTTCTTTTTGGCACACTTTTGTTGACGATGATGGGGCTGGATATTATCAGTGCGGCATCGGCGGCAGTCGCATGCCAGTCGAACGTTGGACCGGGGCTGGGCACCGTTGGCCCCACCAAGAATTTCGCTGCGGTCCCCCATGCCGGGAAAATGATCCTCAGCTTCATGATGATCGCCGGACGCCTGGAAATCATGACGGTGCTGGCGCTGCTTGTTCCCGCATTCTGGCGCCGGTAGTCATGTAGCGCGTACGACAATACGGGCCGCCTGCGGGATTCGCAGGCGGCCCGTCGATACATATCGCGATGACGATCAGGGCTGCGGCGGTGTTGGCGGACGCGTAAAGGATTGATCGTGAAACTTGATGATGGTCCGCAGCCGATCGGCGATCAACTGACTATGCCCGGCCACGACGCGGCCGAATCCCTCGTATTCGATGAATTCGTGTGCGACTCCCGCCTCCATCAATGTCTGGTGGAAATCCTGGTTCATTCCCAAATAGCCGAGTTCGTCTTCGACGCCGCAGTCGATGTATATTGACATATCTTCCATAAACATGGGATCGGCCCCGCGCTTCTGCAGGAAAATGTTCTTGATGTCCGAAGAATCCCTCCAGAGCGCCCAAATCGAATCGACCAGCACCCCCTGCTGATCGAACAGCATGTTCAGGCCGACACCGAGCGTATCCGCGCCGCGATCGGTCAACTCGAGTGTGTAGGATCCGGCCGCGCGCGGCGAGAAGAAATCCCACGGATAGATCGTATCCTTGCGCACAACGAACGGCAATTGGACAATGAGCGTGCCGACCGAGTCGAAGGTCCGCAGCGGGTGAGGTGAGAACGCCGCGGCCATGGCGGCGTACAGCCGCGTCGCCGGACGCGTCAGCCCCGCTTCAATGAGGTTGTAGACATCGCTGTCCGGATCGGGCACGATGATGCTGTTTTCCGTGAACACCTGATCCAGTAACCCGCCATCGCTGAGTATGCCGAAATCGGAATCGACATCGCCGAAAGACAACGGGCCCGACATCGAGGACACGGCTCCGAACATTTCCGGATGCTGCATGGCATAGTACATCGCGCCGTATCCGCCCATGCCGTGCCCGGAGATGGCCCGCGCCCGCCGCCCGCCACCGGTGTAGACGCGCGTGGTCCGTTCCATGTGCGCGATCAGTTCACTCAGCAGCGCTTCATATCGTCCCAGGGTCGATGCATCGCGGTAATACGAGCCACCGAGGTTGTTCGATGCATCGACCGTCACTACCATCATGCGGCCGATTTCATTGTTGCGGTACAGGTCGTCGAGAATCTCCTGCAGATTGTAACGCTCAAAGTAGTCCGCGCCCCCCGGCACACCCGGCTCGAGGAAATCGTGCAGCAGGTAGAGCACCGGAAACGGCTGCTGCGGCAGATTCGTCGGCAGCGGTGTCGCGTACGCGGTGTAGATGAATCGCGCCGTGGGATCGCCGAAGTCGTTGCGCCGCAGTATATCAAAGCTCGTCGTCTGAATCTCCGGCGTGGTCGTGTTGGTCCCATCGGGAAACAATGGCCCTTCCCGCTCGGCGCAGTTGGTGAGCATCGCCGACGGGATTCCGACCGCCAGGAGTATCATGAGACGCGTCTTAAGTCTTGTGCTCAGCATCGTGCTCTCTCTCCCGCCTCAAAAGCCATAAGTGATGGAGAACAGTGTTTCATACCGTGTCTGTGAGTACTGGCCGGGGAACACGTCGACGGCCGGATCGCCCTCCCCGCCGGCAATGTGCTTCTCCGAATAGAACGCCAGCTCCTGCGCGGCGGCAAAAGTCCAGCGTCCGGTCACCGAATACGCGACGCCGCCGGTGACTCCGACGCTGCTGCCCAGCGAGGGAAAGCTGATCGAGGACGTTCGGTCATTGGACGCGCTCCCGTCGTAGTAGGCTCCGCCGAGAACGGCCACATTCTCCCTCAGCACGTATTCAAACCCTCCGGAGACGCGGATCTGGTCTTCCCACTCGAACGGGACCGTTACGGACTCGACCAAGAGCGTATCCAATTGCCGATTAAGCGCGCCATCCGTAAACTCGAATGTCCATTCATCGACCGACGACCAGAACGTTAACGCGGCGTCGAAGGCCAGCGTCAGCCGTTCCCCAGCGCGGATGCCAACGCCGGCGCCGACCTCCGCCGGAAGGTCCAAATCAAACTTGTAGTTCGACGAGGAATGCTCCTCGGCGCTTCGACCCGGGTTGTCAACACCGGCATAAAAGGTCCTTTGGAATCCATCGAGGATCATGAGACTGTCGAGCGGAAAGTCCCGGGGCCATGCCATGTCGAGCGTCGCCGTGCCCTCCATCGGGATGTGCACCGGGCTTTGAACACTCAGCCCGACGGACACGTTGTCGGAAGCGCGCCAGAACAAGCCGACGTTGGCGCCGACCCCGAAGCCATTGCCGTCGGTGCGGAAATCGGCCGCAAATGAGTGGAAGGGATAGACATCGTAGGGGGCGTCCATGGTGTTATCAACGAAAAGAATGCGATTGTAAACCAGGTCGCCGTTGGTCAGCGCAATCCCCGCGCCAAGAGAAAAGTTCTCACCAAACTTTCGCGCGACGACCGGATGAATGTCCAGCACATCCATATCCGTCCGGTATTCCTGCTTGGGAAATTCGTAGTCGGTGTCGTACGCCGATGGTTGTGCGTAAATGTCCCAGCCGAAGTTAACATCGTGTGGCCAGAAAACCGCCGCGCCCAGCGCGAGCCCTTCGGTTTGCTCGGGAAGGTAGACTCCACCCATCGAGGGCGTCGGCCAGAGGTCATCCACCGGGAAATTGTCCTTGCCGTTGGCCCAATGGAAGCCGAGATCGGCGCCGCTACCGGATACATCGGGATTGTAGGTCAGCCGCGGGCTGTATAATCCCAGCGTGAGATTCAATTGGTTGGACTCCATGAACGCCAGCCCGGCAGGGTTGTAGCGCGCTGCGCTCCAGTCATCGGCCAGGCCGCGAAATGATCCGCCCATTGAGCGCGCTTTAATTCCAACGCCGGGGACGGCGAACCCGGCAGCGTACGTTGGCGTTGTGATGCCCACGGCGAACAGTGCCGCGACCGCACAACACACAGTGCTTAACATCGTTCGATTCATAGCGATCAATTGCGCAGCTCCTGGATTGAAGTGCTGAGAGTTCACGGAGAATACCGAGTCATTGGTTCACGGCCGAAGAAAGCAGCCGGCAATCTAAAACTCGGTTACGACCGGGGTCAAACGCTTTCTGGATTTCCGGTTATGGGCCTCCCACATGCTTTTTCTCAGCACGGTAGACTGCCCCATCGGGCCAGTCAATCCCATTACAGCCGGGCTGTGGGTTTATTCCCGCCATTTCGAATCTCTTCGCGAAGCCCAGTCACATTCTCCGACTAACGATTGCACGAGTGGATCGCGCTGAATAACTTGCTAAATTCGCTCCGGGGCGCGAGTCGATGCCGTCGGGCGCTATCACAGTGAGGATATATGCCGGGGAGTATTCACATCAAAGGCGCCCGTGAGCACAATCTCAAGAATCTCGATCTGGAGATCCCCCGGGATAAGCTGGTGGTGATTACCGGCTTGTCCGGATCGGGCAAGTCGTCTCTGGCCTTCGACACGATCTACGCGGAGGGGCAGCGGCGCTATGTCGAGTCGCTGTCGGCGTATGCCCGTCAGTTTCTCGGTCTGATGGAGAAACCGGATGTCGATTTCATCGACGGCCTCTCCCCCGCCATCTCGATCGAGCAGCGCAGCTCGGCCCGCAACCCCCGTTCGACGGTCGGCACAGTGACGGAGATCTACGATTACCTGCGGTTGCTTTTTGCTCGGGTTGGCCAGCCCCATTGCTTCAAGTGCAAGCGCCCGATCGCGCGGCAGACAGTCTCGCAGATGGTCGACCGGGTTCTCGAACTGCCGATGAAAGCGCGCATCATGGTCTTGGCGCCGTTGGTCGTGGGCCGCAAGGGCGAGCATCGTGACATCTTAGAGCAAATCAAGCGCAAGGGCCTGATCCGCGTCCGGGTCGACGGCGAGGTCTGCGATCTGGAGGAAGTCCCCAAACTCAACAAGAAAACCAAGCACACGATCGAGGCGGTCGTGGATCGTCTTGTGATCGGTCCGGATGTCAAAACGCGCCTGGCCGATTCGCTGGAAACATCCCTGCACCTGTCCGGCGGCAAGGCGCGCGTGGCGGTGCCCAAGTGTGAGGAGATACTGTTCTCGGAAGAATTCGCCTGCCCCCATTGCGGAATCTCATTCGAAGAGCCCACGCCGCGCCTGTTCTCATTCAACTCGCCTTTCGGTGCGTGTCCCACGTGCGATGGTCTCGGCCAGAAGATGGAGATCGATCCCGATTTGGTTGTGCCCGACCCCAAGCGCTCGATCTTCGAAGGCGCGATCACGCCATGGGGCGAGGACCCGGCCAACTGGTATCGGTACATGCTGCGCGGCGTCGCCAATCACTTCAATTTCAACTTCAAAACGCGATTCTGTGATCTGCCCGCGGAAGCGCGCCGCGTCGTGCTGTTCGGATCGGGCGGAAAAGAATTCAAGTACTCTTACGAGCACCGCGGCGGCAAAGGCAAAGGAGAGTTCACCGGGGCATTCGAGGGCGTCATTCCCAACCTCGAGCGACGGTACCGCCAGACCGAATCGTCGTCCGTCAGGCATTGGATCGAGCAGTACATGCGCGTGACGCCGTGCCCGACCTGCAAAGGCGCCCGCCTGAAGCCCGAGGCGCTGTCGGTCAGGGTCGGCGAGCGGTCGATTCAGGACGTCGTGGGAATGTCGATCCGGCTCGCCGCCGGGTTTTTCGGCGAGCTGCGATTGAGTGCGCGGGACAAGCAAATTGCGCGACAAATACTCAAAGAGATCAACGAGCGCCTGCGTTTCCTGATCAACGTTGGGCTGGATTACATTACGCTGGACCGTGCTGCCCAGACACTCTCCGGGGGCGAAGCGCAACGCATCCGTTTGGCAACGCAGGTCGGGTCCCGGCTGGTGGGGGTCCTGTACATTCTGGACGAACCGTCCATCGGCCTGCACCAACGCGACAACCGCCGGCTCCTTGACACGTTGACCGGGCTGCGCGATTTGGGAAATACGGTCGTCGTTGTCGAGCATGACCGTGAGACGATCGAGTCGGCCGACTATGTCGTCGATCTGGGCCCCGGCGCCGGAAAGAACGGTGGTGAGATTGTGGCCGTCGGAAAGCCGTCGCAGATCAAACGAGCCCGCGGGTCGCTGACGGGTCAGTATCTCTCGCACAAAAGAAGCATCCCGGTCCCCGTCACGAGGCGCTCCGACAACGGACGATCAATCCGTCTGGCCGGGGCGTCCGGCAACAATCTCAAGAGCGTGACCGTGGAAGTGCCGTTGGGATTGTTGACGTGCGTGACGGGTGTCTCGGGATCGGGGAAATCGACGCTCATCAACGAGACGCTGTACCGGATTCTGGCCGATCACTTCTACAACGCGCGCCAGGCGCCGCTGGAATACAAGCAGATCAGCGGATTGGATCAGATCGACAAAGTCATCGATATCGACCAATCGCCGATCGGGCGCACGCCGCGCTCCAATCCGGCGACGTATACGGGGGTGTTCACACATATCCGTGACTTGTTCGCCCAGCTTCCCGATGCCAGGATACGCGGGTACGATCCGGGACGGTTTTCATTCAACGTGAAAGGGGGGCGCTGCGAGGCGTGCGAGGGCGACGGCATCCTCAAGATCGAGATGCACTTTCTGCCCGATGTCTATGTCCCCTGCGAGGTGTGCAAGGGGAAACGGTACAATCGCGAGACACTGGAAGTGCTCTACAAAGGCAAGAGCATTGCGGACGTGCTGGACATGACGGTCGACGAAGCGCTGGAGTTCTTCGTCAGCATCCCCAGGATCAAAAACAAGCTGATCACTCTGTCGCGCGTCGGACTGGGGTACATCCACCTGGGTCAGCAGGCGACGACGTTGTCGGGCGGCGAGGCGCAGCGTGTCAAGCTCTCGACGGAGCTGTCCCGCAGTGCGACCGGACGCACACTGTACATTCTCGATGAGCCGACCACCGGATTGCATTTCGAAGATATCCGCATGCTGCTGGAGGTTCTCAATGAACTGGTCGACCGCGGCAATACGGTCGTGGTCATCGAGCACAACCTCGATGTCATCAAGACCGCCGACTGGATCATCGACCTGGGCCCGGAGGGCGGCGATGACGGCGGAGAGATCATTGCGTGCGGGACACCGGAGGAGGTCGTCAAGATCAAGCGCTCGCACACCGGCTTGTTTCTGCGGCGCGAACTGGGCATGAGCGCACAGACCGGACAGAGAACGGCGGCGAGCCGGCGACAGCGGCGCATGGCCGAGGCGGCGGTCGCATGACCAAAAGCCCTTGATCGTCCGCAGCAACTGAGGGAAGTTGACGTGATCGGAGCGCGATACGGCGCTGCGAGTGACTGGAGCCGACGGCACTCCTCGGAGATCAGGCGGCACTGTTATGACCGACATTCCGGCCGACGCACGCGAGACACCACTGACGAAGGTGCATGAGTCGCTTGGGGCGCGGATGGCGCCGTTCGCCGGGTACAAGATGCCGATCCAGTACTCCGGCATTATCCCCGAGCACAAGGCGGTGCGCACCGCCGCCGGGATTTTCGATCTGTCGCATATGGGCGAGATCGAAGTGTCCGGGCCGGGGATGCTCGACTTTCTCGAGCGGATGTTGACGAACGATGTCGGCGCCGTCGGTGTCTATCAGGCGCAGTACAACCTGATGCTCAATGACGACGGCGGCATCGTCGACGATCTGGTCCTCTACCATCTGCCCGGCAAAGCGTTCCTGGTCGTCAATGCCTCCAATATCGAGAAGGATTTCGATTGGCTGGCGTCTCATGCCCCGACCGGCGTTCAGGTCCGGAATCGGTCGTTCGATACCGCGTTGGTGGCGATTCAGGGACCAAGGGCCGCGGCGTTGGTCGGCAAGCTCATCGCATTCAACTTAGAACAGATCGGATTCTACCACGCCGCGGTGGGCAATGTCGGCGGCACCGCTGTGCTGATTTCGCGTACCGGATACACCGGTGAGGATGGATTCGAAATCTATCTGCCCAATGAACTGGCCAAGCCGTGCTGGGATGCGGCGATGATCGCCGGGGAGGAATTCGGCATCACGCCGATTGGCTTGGGTGCGCGCGATACGTTGCGGCTGGAAATGAAGTACATGCTCTACGGCAACGATATCGACGACACGACCAATCCCATCGAAGCGGGATTGGGCTGGGTGGTGAAGATCGACAAACCGCACGATTTCATCGGCAAGAAATTCGTCGCGGCGATGAAAGAGTCGGGGCCGCCGCGACGTTTGGTTTGCTTTACGATGGATCAGCGCGCCATCCCACGCAGCGGATGCGCCATACATCAGGATGGCAAAGCCGTTGGAAGAGTGACCTCCGGGACCCACTCGCCGTCACTGGACAAAGGCATCGGTATCGGCTATGTCGAGCGTTCGGTGGGCAAAGTCGGCGACACTCTGGAGGTTATGATTCGCGACAGACCCGCACGCGCCACTCTCATCAAGCCGCCATTCGTGACCAACACCAGCCGCAAGTGACGCGGCGCTCGAGTCCGCCCATGCACATCGCCGTCAGTCTCGCACCGGCCGCCCGGCGCGCCGACTGTCTTCTCATGGGCGACGCGCTCGGCGCCTACGTTGTCATCGACATCCTGCGCGCGTCGGCAGTGATTTGCACGGCGCTCGCCAATGGCGCGGCGTCCGTCATTCCGGTCGACGATGTCGAACCCGCGCGCGAGAAAAGAGAAGAGCCGGGATTGTCGGATGCGCTTTTGTGCGGCGAACGCGGCGGACACAAGCTTCCGGGGTTCGACCTCGGCAATTCGCCGTCGGAATACACCCGGAAAGTGATCGGCGGGAAAACGCTCATACACGCGTCCACGAACGGTTCTCCGGCGCTGCAAAACGCCCCTCAGAAAGCCGTCGTGATGGTCGGGGGGCTGGTCAACCTGACAGCGGTTGCTGAACAGATTGTCGCGCTTAACCGCCCCACCATGCTCGTCTGCGCGGGAAAGAATGATCGCGTGGCTTTGGAAGACGCTGTCGGGGCGGGAGCAATCATCGCCAAGCTCTGGGAGTTGATCGAATCCGTCGAGTTGGTCAACGATGGCGCCACAATCGCACAGTCGCTATGGGACCAGTACAAATCAGAGCCCGTGTCCGCGATGTGGCAAAGCGAGCACGGCCGATATTTGATCAGCGTCGGTTATGGCGCCGATTTGTCGGTCTGCGCAGCGATTGATTCGGTGCCGGTGGTGCCGGTGATGAGAAACGGTGCTCTTGGCCCTAAGTAGGGCGGGCTCTGCCCGCCAGCCAACACCCAAATGCTTTTACTCGTTGAATAGTTGGCGTTGGTCGTCTCGTCGCATGAGCTTACGCCCACCGCTTTTAATCATGTAGCCCCGGGGAAGATCGAATTCCTCCTCCTCTTCAAGCAGCTCCTTCACAGTCCTGAGTTGTAGTTTCGGAATCTTCCTTTTGCCGCCCGGCGATTCGAAGAATCCGACTTCGTCCGCTGCGTCGCGCATTCCCTTGGTCGGTGACTCAAGAGAGATGAAGAAACCCATCGCCGCTTTCTCACGATCAATGACATGCGCGAAGTCGCGGATCATGCCGGGGTTGAGATGACCGCCTTTGACCTGAACCACAGCCCATTGCAGATTCTCGTCCAAATCCTGGAAGTAGACTTTCCCGTCAATTCCCTTATCGCCGGCCTTGTCGGGCTGTGGAACGCCATAGGTCAGACGGACAGCCCACACCTCGAATTGCTTGGGACTCTCCTCGAACAGCCTTCGCGCAGAGTAGGTGTCCTTCGGATCTCCAACGACGGCGTAGTGCTTGCCAGTCTTCAAATCGAAATCTTGCGCAAGTCGGCTGATAATCAGGTCCACCGCCACAAAGGTGACATCAATACCGACCCACCGGCGATGGAGCTTCTCCGCCGCAACGACTGCTGTGCCGCATCCGCAGAACGGATCGAGCACCAGATCGCCTTCATTCGTTGAGGCCGCGATGATGCGCTCAAGAAGCGCGAGCGGCTTCTGTGTTGGGTAACCAGTCCGCTCGTGAGATTGCGCACTGATAGGCGGGATGTCTGTCCACATGTCGCCCACGGGGGTTCCCTCTTGCTCATCGAGAAAGCGCTTCAATCGAGGGACGTTGCCTGGCTTTGTCTGTACGATGAGCCCGTCGCGAAGCGCTTTCTGCATGCGTTCTCTGGTCCATCGCCAAACGCGAGTCACACCCATGAATTCGTAGGTCAGATTGGGTCGGTTGGGGTTGGGATTGATCAAACTCGTAAGTTGGTATCTTCGTCCCGATTCATGGTCTGTCTGTGCATAGAAATCCTCAACGTATCCGGGGTCATGTGGCATGTGTTGCGAATTCCAAGTGAACTTGGATGACTTTGTGTAACGAAGAATCACATCATGGTTTCTGGCGAATCGTGTGAAGGCATGGCCCTTTGCCCACGTCCTCTTCCAGACGATTTCATTTCCGAAGTGTCCCGCTCCGAATACAGCATCAAGCACGATCTTCAGATAATGACTCGCCGCAGGGTCACAATGCAGAAACAGCGTGCCCGTCGGCTTCAGCACTCGGTGCAACTCCACTAGGCGCGGTGTCATCATGACGAGATACGCCATCATCTCGCTCGTCCCGAGCACTCTATGCAAAGCCTCCATCAACTCGAACAATCGCTCGTTGCGAGAATCTTCGAAGAACTCCTCGTAATGCGACTTGCTCCACTTCCAGGTGTCCTCAAACGCCAAAATCTGCGCCTGATTTTCGTCTCGTTGGGCCTGCTTGAACAGAACGTTGTAATCGCGCGCAGAGTTAAAGGGTGGGTCGAGATAGACAACATCGACGGACTCATCGGTCAGATGCTGGCGCATGACCTTGAGGTTGTCGCCATAGTAGAGCGTATTCTGAGGCGGGTGTGGCTTTCGAGCTTTCGATTTTGATTTCTGTTTCATGATGAGGTTGTCTCGTCAGTAATGATGTGCTGTCGGAACTGTTCGCGAAAGGATTTCATTCGCAAGGCCGCCACCCGAGGGCGGGTGGCGGGCACGGATCGTGGTCACGGAGTAGGAGTGCGGTGTATTGGGTCGGCACAGGCCTAAGGGCCCGTGGCATCTCAAGATCTACAAAATCACATCGGCCGCAGGGTCATCAGGTAGTCGCGGATGGCGCGGATTTGCTCGTCGGCGTCGTCGTAGAGGCGCTCACCCTCAGAATAGAAGAACGACGGCATGTTGGTGCCGGGGTCGATGGCCTGCGGATCGATCAGCCAGTCGATAATCCAGTCGGGCCGTAAGCGTTCGTGCGCCAGCGCCAGGTTCGGCGCCAAGCTCGATGCCCCGCGCTGGGAGAGCGCTTCTTCCGTGAGAACATGGCATGACAGGCATTGCAACTCGTCGAAGTGCTGCCTGCCGGCGCGGATCGATTGCGGGGCGAGATCTTCGGCGTGCAGATACATCAGGGGCGCGTCGACGTCGCTGATCGCCATGAAGTACTGGCTGACCGTCGTGATCTCCGGACCGGTCAGGTTGAACGTCGGCATGCGCAGACTCAGCCACGCGCGAATGGGTGTCGGCTCCTGCAGGAAACGGAACAGCCAGTCGGATTGGACTTTGGCCCCCTCGGGCGTCAGGTTGGGCGGCTGGTAGCCGCGATCGGCCACATACGCCTGAATGTCGCCGCCGCGCCCTTCGATCGTGTGGCAGCCGGTGCAATTGTAGTGTTCGGCCAACAACTGTCCTTCGCGCAGGCGCTGCCTGTGGTCCGTCTGGGGCTCACGGTATGCCTCGAAAACTTTGCGCCCATCAAACGACTTCAAGAGCATGGTGTACAGGTGCGCCTTCTCATCGGACATGGCGAAGTCGGGCATGCGCTGCACGACTTGTTGCGTTTCGTAGATGCGTGAATCCTTCATTTTGTTGAAGGTCCAGTCATGCCAAGTCTCGGGCAAATGGGTCGCATCTCCGAAAAACAACTCGCTGTGATCCTTGGCGCCGAACGCCGTCAGCTCGACCGATACCTTCCCTTCCTTCTCCATGCCCGGAATGGTATGGCAGCCATAGCAGCCGTAAGTGCGGACCCAATGTTCGCCCTGGCCCGCAAGATCGTTACGCGGACGCGACGATGTGGAAACGCTCTGCGGCGTGTATGAATCGTCTTTGAGCGTCAGCAGATACGCGGTGATGTCGGACGCCTCGCGGTCGGTCAGTCGCAGCGACGGCATCCTCGTTTCGGGATTGTAGCGGCGTGGATTCTTAAGCCAGCCGTACACCCAGGCGGCGGCAGCCTTGTTGCCGATGCGGGAGAGATTGGGACCATGATCGATTGCAGCGGCGCGCTCGACATCGACCGCACGATCAGCCAAATCGTCGATGTGATGGCAGCCGAGGCAGCCGACACTCGCGACCAGCTCCCGACCACGGGAGACATCGCCGCGCGACCCCATCACCGGCCAATCGGGGGCCGGCTGGTCCTCCGAGATATCCCGCAGGAACGCGACGACGGCGACCACTTCGGAATCTGGCATGCGGAAGTTGGGCATGCGCGTATCGGGACGGAAGTGTCGCGGATTCTTGATCCAGTCGGCCATCCAGGATTCCGTCAGCTTGGTCTTCACTTTGTCCAGCGGCGGCGCGACCTTCGGCAGGTTGTTGTATCCGGCGATGTCGTGACAGCCGAAGCAGCCGTCACGGCGCAGCATTGTCTGCGCCTCCATCAAATGTTCGGCGTTATCGAGCCAGGCGCGATCGGAGTGACACTTCTGGCAACCGGCCTCGACCATGTTGTTGGCCAGAAGCGGATGATCCCAGTATTTCTTGGGGCGATGCGCATCCTCGACGGTGAGGGCCGGCCCCTGCCCGTCATGGCACGGAGTGCATCCGAATGCCTCGGTTGGATGGTTCTTAAAGTAGATGTCCTTCTTCGGATGCGTGGTGAACGGCTGCGGCGAGTCGGTAAAACGATCATCAGTGATACCTTGATGGCATGTCTGGCAGCGATCGACGCGAATGATCGGGTTTTCAAATTCGTTGGGTTCGTAATCTGACAACACAACCTGTTGGACCTTCAGGGTGCGTGCCTGGATCGCAGCAACACGTTCATCGATGTTGGCGATCTCCTGCGTGCGACCCTGGATGAGCCCGTCGAGCGAGTCGATCGGCCCCTCGAATGCATCGAGTCGCATCTGGACTGAGTCGCGCGCGGCCGCTTTCTCCTGAATGATCGGCAGGAGCGAATCCATCAGCCGCAACTGCTTGTTGCAGTCCTGGGCCAAGGATGTCGTGTCGTCACCGTGATGCTTCGCCTCGGTGTAGAGGTAAAACTTCTCGTCGTAGATGCTTTTGGCGAATTGGTACTTTCGGTTGACCAGTTTGAGCGCGAACTCCCGGTCGATCAACTCGCTCTGCGCTGTCCGATAGTCGGGATTGGAGTGCAGCGCGTCGTGCATCTGCGCCAACTGCGCCTGCAATGCCGGCGTCTGCTGTTCGGGTGTGCGCGCGGCTTCGTCGGCGGCGGTCTGAGCAACCAGCGAATCACGCCGCGCGAGGAACAAGACGGTTTCGTGCGCATTGAACGACTTCTGATATTCTTTCCACGGCCGCCGGACGATCACCTCATCGGCGACGGCCCATAAGGTCCCGAGCGCCAGGAACAGAGACAGGACAAAAAACACCATCCCATAGGGACGGGTCTCGACCGGAACGTCGATGCGTTTGGGCTCGCCGGACTGGGCTGCGACAGTATCGTTCATAATCGCGATTATGGGGTCAGACGTTAAACCAGGGGGTCACCCAGACATACTTGATGTTGAGCGTCCAGCGCAGAAGCATCTTGATCGGCAACGCCATCATCGAGAGAAACAGGAACGAGACGATGCCGTAGCGGACCAGCCCCATTTGTTGCAGCACAGCGGAACTTTTTCTCTTCCAGAACCAGTACAAGGGCCCGAGCGCGAAGTAGCCCCCGACGATGATGAAACCGAAGATGCCCGCGCCCAGCTTGGAGTGAATCCCGAACATCTCATGCAGGTCGACGTTGGTGAGGGCGACAATCTTGTGCGGATCCCAGGTCACCCACGGATAGAAGAAGTACCATCCCGGCCCGCGCAGGAAGGTGCCGACGAAGATCAAAATCACCCAGAGCACGATGAAACCGAAAAGATATGTCCAGATCGCGAACCTGCGTTGTTGATAGGAATAGTAGCCCGAGCCGCGCGGGTTGATATCGATGAACGGAATGATCATCAGACCGACGATGATCAAGCTCGGAAGCACCACGCCGGCGATCCAGGGATCGAAGTAGACCAGCATCTCCTGCAACCCCAAAAAATACCAGGGCGCCTTCGACGGATTCGGTGTACGGGTCGGATTGGCGGCCTCTTCCAATGGCGCGTCGATGAAAATTGACCAGACAGTCAGGATCGCGAGAACCAGTATCGCTGCCAGAAATTCGATCCGCACCAAGAAGGGCCACACCGAAACCTTGTCGGGCGGCGGCAGTTCTCCGGTGGCCGCGATTGATGCATCGTTGCGCCTGGCCTGGCTCAGTCCCCACCACGTGTAAAAGCCCACGAGGAAGAGCATGATGACAATCGGGATGTTGTCACCCTTGCTGACGATGTCCCAGAGTTGATGCATGCTCTCTCAATCGGAGGCGACGCTACAGTTTCCCCGTGGGACCGGAAATGCCGCCGTCTTTTCGGACGCGCCAGAAGTGAACGATCATCAACACACCGGCCGCGACCGGCAGGAACACACAGTGCAACACATAGAATCGCAGCAGCGCTGCCGGACCCACCTGGGTGCCGCCCAGCAACATGAAACGCACATCGTTATCGGGCTTCATCCCAAGCTGCGGTCCCAATGGCCCCTCATGTCCCAGCAGCGGAGTGGCGCGGGCCATGTTGGTGCCGACCGTGACCGCCCAGATGGCGAGCTGATCCCACGGCAGCAGATACCCGGTGAAGCTCAACAGAAGAGTGAGAACAAGCAGCACGACACCGATCACCCAGTTGAATTCGCGCGGCGGCTTGTAGGAGCCGGTCATGAAGACGCGCAGCATGTGCAGCCAGACGGTGATGACCATCGCATGCGCGCCCCAACGGTGCATGTTGCGGATGAACGCGCCGAAGGGTACATCGTTCATCAGGTACTTCATGTCGTAGTAGGCGTACTGATCGGTCGGACGGTAGTAGAACATCAGGATGACACCGGTGACGGTCAGCACGAGAAACAGAAAAAAGGAAATGCCGCCCATGCCCCAGGTGTACCGCACCTCGACCGCATGCCGCGCGACCTTGGTCGGATGCAGGTGCAGCCAGACATTCGAGAGCACCTGCAGATAGCGGTTGCGCGTCGTGTCCTTGTAGTCGTGGCGAAACGCCGACTTCCAGACCGGCGATTTGGTGATCTTCTTTTTGAGGTCAAACGCCATGATCGATCCCGATTCCTCGTTCTTCAAACCGGCAGGTATGCCTGCGGATTGTCCCAGCCATTGTTCTCAAAGAGAAACTTGACTGACCGGTCGACTAAGATTTCTCCGGTTTCGGCGCGCGCGACCTTCAGCCGCTCCAGTGAGCGCGGCGCCGGACCCTCGAAGTTGACTCCCGAGCGATAAAACCCTGAGCCGTGGCAGGGGCACTTAAACTTGTCCTCTTTCTCCAGCCAGCGTGGGGTGCATCCCAGATGCGTGCAGATGCCCAGGAGAGCGTAGATGCGGTCCTGCTCACGGATGATCCAAACGCGATAGTCCTTCATCCACTTGGTCGAAACGGTGCCGGGGAGATACTCTTCGGGAAATCCGGCGCGAAAGATCGGCGACGGCTCGAACAGAACGCGCGGAAACATGTAACGCAGCGTCCCGACCAGCATGACGCCGAGAAACGAGAATATCCCCACCCAGCCGATTTTTTCGAGGAAGCCGCGCCGTGAGACGCGCCAGATATTCCCTTCGCCCTCCGCTTCAGTCGTACGCCGCAGACCGTCGGCTTTCTTCTCGGGGCGAGGCGGCAACGGCTTCTTGGCCGGTTCCGCCAGTTTCTCCTTGGGAGAGACCGACTTAACCGGCGGGCCAAGCGGCTCGGGAGCAGATTGGCCTTCGCCTGCAACAGACCCTGCCGTTTTATCGTCGTCTGGCTCTGCCATAAACCGAGTGATTCAAGTACCTGCTTTTCCCGGCAAAGCATCTGACAGGGCCCTATCAGAGAAGCCGGTACAAGACGATGATTTTACTTTGCATCCCCAATCATGTCAAGCTTATACAAGGTTTTGGGCCGATTTGAACGGGTCCGAATCCTGCCTTATCAACTGCGTCTGTTCGGCAGGCATTGGGGTGGATTTGATCTCAGGGGGCGGCTATGTTTGTGACCCGTCGATGGATTCCTTCCCTCATTAAGTAATTGACGGTCCGGGATCGTCGTCGATGTTTGTGTTGCGAATGCAGGAGAGGTGGCCGAGAGGCTGAAGGCAGCTGCCTGCTAAGCAGTTGGCGGGGAAACCCGCCCCCGGGTTCGAATCCCGGCCTCTCCGTTTATCCTGAGCGAATTCGGCCGCAGGCCGAATGAGTCGAAGGATTGGATGACCGGGTTTCCTTCGCTCCGCTCAGGATGAACGAATCCCGGGCTTTATCCTGAGCGAATTCGGCCGCAGGCCGAATGAGTCGAAGGATTGGATGACCGGGTTTCCTTCGCTCCGCTCAGGATAAACGAATCCCGGGGTTTATCCTGAGCGAATTCGGCCGCAGGCAAAGCGAGTCGAAGGATTGGATGACCGGGTTTCCTTCGCTCCGCTCAGGATGAACGAATCCCGGGCTTTATCCTGAGCGAATTCGGCCGCAGGCCGAATGAGTCGAAGGATTGTCCTGAGCGAATTCGGCCGCAGGCCGAATGAGTCGAAGGATCACCCGATGACCACTGAATCCAAACCGTGGTTCGTCTATCTGGTCCGTTGTCGCGACGGATCGATCTACGCAGGAATTACAGATGACATCGAAGCGAGAATCACCAAACACAATAGTGGCAAGGGCGCCAAATACACGGCACAACGTCGGCCAGTCACTTTGTTATTCTCCGAACGTCATCCCGATCAGGGGAGCGCGCGACGTCGCGAGATTCAACTGAAAGGGTGGACGCGAGCAAAGAAGGAGGAACTCATCACCGGGTTTCCTTCGCTCCGCTCAGGATAAACGAATCCCGGGCTTTATCCTGAGCGAATTCGGCCGCAGGCCGAATGAGTCGAAGGATTGTCCTGAGTGAGTCCCGGCGAAGCCGGAACGAGTCGAAGGATCGGTGAAATTCGCAAGAAATCTCAGCCCTGGTACGTCTACCTCGTCCGTTGCGCCGACGACACGATCTACACCGGCATCACCAACAACGTCTCCGCTCGTATCGAAAAACACAACAACGGCATCGGCGCGAAATACACGTCGACGCGCGGGCCGGTTGCGCTGATCTATCAGGAGAAACACACCGATCAGGGCAGCGCTCTGAAGCGCGAGACACAGATCAAACGGTGGAGTCGGGAGCGGAAGTTGAAGTTGGTGTTGTAGGGGCACAGCGTGCTGCTTGTCCTGAGCGAAGCGAATGGGTGCCCTTTTCAAGTTGAGGGCACGGCGCGCCGTGCCCCTACGAAACCCATTCGGACAATCCTATCACCCGCACGGGTTGCAATACACCGCATTCGGATCGCCGTTGCGAAACGCGACATCGACAAACTTCACGACATCGAACACGTTGGTCACTGCGTCGCAATTGACATCGGTCCGTTCACGAGGGCACAGCGGATCGGTGACCGGCGTACCCGCGCGAAACGCGACATCGACCGCCGCGACGACGTCGAAGACATCGACGACGCCGTTGCATACGGGATCGGCGTGGCAAGGACAGGAGCAATCGCAGACATCGCCGATGTTGTTCCCATTTGTGTCGGACTGATCGGGATTGTAGACTGTTGGACAATTGTCCACGCTCCAGCAGACAGAGTCGCCGTCCGGATCGTTGAGCGGATCGAACGGGCAAAGATCGCAGGCGTTGCCGATACTATCGCCGTCGGAGTCAGTCTGCGATGCATTGAACACAGTCGGACAGTTGTCGCATGAATCGGCTACGCCGTCTCCGTCAGTCTCTTCCTGCAGCGGGTTAAAGACACTGTCGCAGTTGTCGCAGGCGTCACCAATCCCGTCCCCGTCTGCGTCGGCCTGATTCGCATTCGCGACAGTCGGGCAGTTGTCGACATTGCCGCAGATTCCATCCTGATCGATGTCATTGGACACGTCGAACGGACACGGGTCGCACACATCGCCCAACGCATCGCCATCAGCATTGGCCTGCGCGGGATTGTGGTCGAGTGGGCAGTTGTCGCAGGCGTCGCCTAAGCCGTCCATCTCGGTGTCGATCTGTGTGGCATTTGGCAACAGCAAGCAATTATCACACGAATCGCCGACGCCATCGCCATCCTCATCCTCCTGGTCTGCATTCGACGCGGAGGGGCAATTGTCGCAGCCGTCTCCGACTGAGTCCTCGTCTGTATCGGACATGCTCTCGCATGTGAGATTGATGCGGAGCGTGAACATCCCACCATTGTATGAACTTGCAGCAATATCGAGATCTCCATCTCCGTCCCAGTCCACCAGGATGTGCCCCAACGTGGTTCCATAATCGCAGATTATCGGAGGGTCTATGAGCGTACCCGCGACATTCTCCCAAAGCCGCGTGTCGGAATTGAAGTCGGTGGCAATGAGATCTACATCTCCATCGCGATCCACATCACCTGCAACGGCTCCACCCGCTTGGAAACCTGCGGTAAGGGTATCCCAGTTCTCAAACGTACAATCTCCATGTCCCCTCAGGAGTGTGACCGCCGATGCACCGTTGTTTGAAACCGCCAGATCGAGCAATTCGTCATTGTCAAGATCCTCGCATGCCAACCCTGTTGGCCGGTCAGGAACAAGGTAGTCACCAAACGGTGCGAGTTGCCCATCCGCATTCTTGAAAATCAGGACTCGATCTCCATCGATTGCAGAGACAGCAACATCCCGCAATCCGTCTCCATCAAAGTCTCCGGTGATGACATCTATCGGACCGCCGGAAGCTGGATAAGCGGTGTATGGCGTGAGGAATCCTGCGGAAGAGTTGTAATACACGCCAAGAGTGCCGCTCCCACTATTGACGAATAGAATCTCAGGCAGCGAATCTCCATCCAAGTCTACGGCATGGGGGTTGTAGGGATTGCTACCTGCGGGCAGTGTGCTTGAGGTGAATGATCCAGTCCCGCCGTTGGTGAACAACGTGAGTGTTGCACTCCCATGATTCGTGACCACAAAGTCGAGGTCGCCGTCATCGTCAAAGTCCGCAATCGCCGTTCCTGTGGGTGTGCTACCTACAGCCAATGGGCTGCCCGCCGAGAAGTTGTTGGAGCCATCATTCCATATGACTTGAGCGGTACCGTCCGCCTCGTTCGCTAGTACGAAGTCTGTCGCGTTGTCGCCGTTCAGATCGCCAGCGGATACGCCGTTTGGGTGGGTACCCACCGTGACAGTCTGGTGATGGAGGAACAGGCTGCAATCGATTGCTTGAACTCGCGCGATCAAGGTGAGCAGAAGAATAGGCACGAGCAGTGAAGTCCGCCACTGGCGCATGGATGCCTCCGGGATTTCGAGGTGAGTACGGAACAGACCGAAATCTAAACTGGCGCGGGTTTGATGATTTGTCAACGAGCGCGTGGTGATAATAATGTGAAGATTTGCAGAGGCGGCGGTATCGGGGCGGTGTGTAGGGGCGTATCCCCCGGCTTCGCTCGGGACAAGTTGCAACGCCCCTACGGGTTAGGGGCGGAGCGCTATGAATCGTCATTGTGGCCATCGATGCCCTCACCCTCCCCTCTTTCCCTCGACGCGGCTCGGGGTCGATGGGCCGCCTGCGGCGGGCCGGGTGAGGGCGGTGTCTGATTCTCCCTCACCTTAATCCTCTGTCCCTCGGCTTCGCGCGGGACCTGCGGCCACCGGGAGAGGGTGAAAAACCTCCCAACCCAATCCCCCGCAACAATCGCCCGCGGCATCCGTAAATGCGGATTATGAGGAAAATGAAAAAGCGTACCAAACGGCTCCTGATCGGAGGTGGGCTGGTCGTTGTGGTGGCGGTGCTCGCGATCGTCACCCTCTCCGGGTCGGATGAAAAACAGACGGTCGTGCAGGCCGATCTGGTGGTCCAAGACGACATTTCCGAGCTTGTGACCGCCTCGGGGCGCATCCAGCCCCAGACCAAGGTCGACATCGTCGCCGAGGTCTCCGCGCAGGTCCATGCGATCTTCGTAAAGGAAGGCGACTGGGTTGAACGCGGCACACCGCTGCTTTTGCTGGACACGATCCAGTTGAAGACCGATGTGCAACAGGCACGCTTCTCATATGATGAAACGACGGCCCGGACCGAGGCGGCCAAGGCACAATATGAGAAGGACAAACTCGAGTACGACCGGCAGAAGGCGCTGCACGCGCAGAATCTGACCTCGGAGACCGCGTACAACGAGGCAACCTATACCTACGAGAACTCCCGCGCCAACCACGAGGCGATGCTGGCGCAGGTGAAGACCGCGCAGGCGCGGCTCGACAAGGCGCAGGACAACTTACGCAAGACGCGCATCGTCGCGCCGATGGCAGGGGTGGTCACGTATCTGAATGTCGAGGTCGGCGAGATCTCGCAGGCGCAGACGTCATTTACACAGGGCAAGACCCTGATGACCATTGCCGACCTCTCGATCTTCGAGGTCGAAGTCGACGTCGACGAAACCGAAGTCGCTCAGATCGATCTGGAGCAGAAGTCGAAAATCCGTGTGGATGCGTTCCGCGATACGACATTCGAGGGGCGCGTCGTCGAGATCGGCAATTCCGCACTGATCATCGGCGAGGGGACGGAGAACTACACGACCAGTTTCCGCGTGAAAGTACGGTTTGTGGAGGCGCATCCCGGAATCCGTCCCGGCATGTCGGCGACGGTCGATGTGACCACGGCCACCGCTGATGACGCACTGCTGGTTCCATACGCATCGGTGGTGACGCGCGAAATCGATCCCGATTCCGCCAATCTGAAGCAGACCGATGCGCCGGAGAGCACAATTCTTGCCGCAGCCCATGCGGAAGAGACGCAATCGGATACAACCGCCGAGGGGGCAACCCAGGACGGCAAGAAAAAGAAGAAAGTGAAGAAGTCCGGCGTATTTGTCGTGCGTGACGGCAAGGCGCACTTTGTCGAGATTCAAACCGGAATCGCCGACGAGCGCAACATCGTGGCGCTCTCCGGGCTGGCGCCGGGCGACACGGTTGTTTCCGGATCGTTCCAGACCCTTCGGAAGCTCGCCGAGGGCGACATGGTCAAGATCGAGCAAAGCTCACTGGACAACATGAAAGACGACGGCTAAGACGCGGCATCGGCCCAAATCCGCGCTTCGCCTACGGCAGTCATGGTCATCCTGTCATTGATCGTCGAATCGCTCGCCGCGCTGTGGGCGAATCGTCTGCGCTCCTTCCTGATCGTGGTCGGCATGGTCATGGGGGTGGCATCGGTTATTACGATCGTATCGACGGTCGAGGGAATGCAGTCGAACATCGAGGAAGTATTCGACTCCATGGGGCCGCAGAGCTTTATGGTCTCGCGCATAGGGTTTTCGATGTCGATGGCGGAGTATCTGGAGCGACTGCGCCGCAAGAAACTGACGCGGGGTTTGATCCCGATCATCGAGGAAGGGTGTCCCGACTGCGCGGCCGTCGGGGCCGAGGGATACTGGTCCGTCCATGTCAAGTATGGGGCCAAACGGGTCCCCTGGGTGTCGGTCGAAGGCCAGACCCCGAATATGCTGGAGATCACCTCGCGCGACGTCGCGATGGGACGGTTTCTCTCGGACGAAGATGACGCCCGGCGGCGAAAGAGCGCGTTCATCGGGTACCGGATTTACGAACGGCTTTTCGCGGAGATCGGCGAGACGGACGCTGTCGGCAAACGCATCAAGCTCGACAGCGAGGAATTCACCGTCGTCGGCGTCGCCAAAGAGATGGGGGGCATGTTCGGTGAGGATATGGACGAGTTTGTCGTGATCCCGCTCTCGACACTGGAGAAACTCTATCCGCGCCCCGGCAATCCTGTCAATCTCGTGATCAGCGCGGTGTCGCTCGAACGGCGTGAGCGCGCCATCGATCAGGTTCGCTCGACCGTCCGCGCCGCGCGGGGGTTGGGGTACGAAGAAATCGACGACTTCGAGATTTTTACGCCGGAGACGATCCTCAGCTTCATCAACGACTTCACGCGCGCGTTTCGCGTCATCATGGTCTCGTTGCCGCTGGTGTCGATCATCGTCGGCGGGATCGTCATCATGAATATCATGATGATTTCGGTCACCGAGCGGACGCGCGAAATCGGCATCCGCAAATCGCTCGGGGCGCGCCGGCGCCATATCATGGTGCAGTTCTTGTATGAATCGGTGATTTTGTCGCTGATCGGAGGGGCGCTCGGCATCTGGCTGGGCATCATCCTCGGGCGCTTGATCCTGACGTCGTGGATGGACATCCACTTTTCGCCGACGACGCTGGCCATCATTCTCGGTTTCGGCATCTCGACGGGCGTCGGTCTGTTCTTCGGCATCTACCCGGCGATGAAGGCGGCGCGGATGGACCCGATTAAGGCGTTGAGCTTTGAGTAGCAATCTATGAGGACGAGTATGGTCGCATGTCGATACTGTCATGCCCAGCGGCATCACGCCTGCGGTGGGATGCAGGCGAAGCATCTGCTCTCATCTACATGCGAAAAGCAGATTCTTCGCTTCGCTCAGAATGACATTTCCCTGCTCACTTTTGGATTCGAGGCGTTTCCCGGCAACCGGCTGCCCGTGCGATGACCAGACTCACCCGATCGATGGCGGAAACGCGCGAGGGCGTCATCCTGGCGCTGCAAGCGATCCGTGCCAACAAGTTTCGCAGTTTCATGACGATCGTCGGCGTCATGATCGGCGTCGGTGCGGTCATTCTGGTCAGCACGATCATGGACGGATTCGAGCAATATGCCAACACGTCGATCGACAAGATCGGCAACAACGTGCTCTATATCACCCGCTGGGATCACAACACCGACTTTGACAACCTGACCGAAGAACAACGGCGGCGTCCGCACATCCGCATGAAGGAGGCATACGCGGTGCGCGACATGTGCCCGTTGATTCAGGCCGTCTCGCCGGAGAAACGCGCCTTCGACAATGTGGCGCAATACGAGGAGAAGAAGCTTCGCAATCCCGATGACTTTCGCGGCTGCTGGCCGGAGCTGGCGGCGGTCAAAAACCGCGACTGCGAATTCGGACGGTTCATCGACGACAACGATATGCTGCGCACCGCCATGGTCTGCGTGATCGGCCCGGAAGTGGCCGACGCGCTCTTCGAAGCGCGTGATGAGGCCGTCGGAAAAGAGATTCGTGTCAACGGCTACCGGTTTACCGTCATCGGGGTACAGGAACAGATCGAGGATCTCTTCGGCATCAGCGAAAACGATTACATCTATATCCCGATGTCGACGTTCGATAAGCTGTACCCGAACGAAGAGCGCATCGTCCTTCTGGCCAGCGCCCTCTCCCGAACACGAATCGACGAGGCGTTGGATCAGGTCACCAATGCGCTGCGGAGAGTCCGTAAGGTCCGACCGGAAGACGACAACAACTTCGGCGTCATGACGCAGGACCGCTTCAAGGGCGAAATTGGTGATATTACCGGCAAAGTCCAGCTCGGGGCAACGGCGGTCGCTTCGGTGGGGTTGCTGGTGGGCATTATCGGCGTGATGAATATCATGCTCGTGGCCGTCACGCAACGGACGCGCGAGATCGGCGTGCGCAAGGCGGTCGGGGCGCGCAAAGTGAACATTCTGTTCCAATTTCTGGTGGAGGCCGGAACCCTCACGGGACTGGGGGGAATTGTCGGGATCATCTTCGGCGGACTGATCGGCCTGCTGGTGACCACGATACTCGACTGGAACTATTATCTCTCCCCTCCCTGGATGGCGATCGGGTTTCTTCTGTCTGGGGGGACCGGTGTCATCGCCGGCATGTACCCCGCCTGGCGCGCCGCGCGTGTCGACCCGATTGTGGCGCTGCGTTACGAGTGATCGTCCGACCCGTTTCCATTCCTTGCAAACTTGTTTGATCGTTGTCATCATCCGGAGCGATGAATGTGCGGATGAGTACGGGACGCTGCTGATATGGCGATTGTCATTTCGACTTATGAACTGTGCCGGTACTACCGCCGTGGCCCGCAGGAAATCCGCGCGGTCGACCATGTGAGCCTGAGCATCGCCCGTGGCGAGTTTGTGTCCATCGTCGGATCATCCGGATCGGGCAAATCGACGCTTCTGAATCTGTTGGCCGGATTAGACACTCCGACCGATGGTGACATCCGGATCGGGAATGACTCACTCACGGCCATGACTCGTCGGCAACGCGCCGCGTATCGTGCGCAACGCGTGGGGATGGTCTTTCAATCATTCAACCTGCTGCCCTATCGCAGCGCGGTTGAGAATGTCGAACTGGCGTTGTATTTCACACAGCTCCCGCGCAGAAAACGTCGCGACCAGGCTGCGGCGATCCTCGAGACACTGGGACTGGCGGACCGTATGGGGCATCTCCCGGCCGACATGTCGGGCGGCGAGCAACAACGTGTTGCCATCGCGCGGGCGCTGGTCAAGCGGCCCGAACTGCTATTCGCCGATGAACCGACCGGCAATCTCGATCATGACAATGCAACGGCAGTCGCGGAATTGTTGTCACGGTTGTGCGAGCAGGGACTGACGGTTGTGATGGTCACGCACAATCTCGATCTGGCACAGCACTACGCCCAGCGAGTGATCCGTATGCACTATGGCGCCATCGTCACGACCGGTGACGGGAGTCAACCGCGGTGACAACCGCCGACTTGATCGGCATCGCAACCGGCAATCTGCGCCGCATGAAACTGCGCACATCGCTGACCACCGGCGGTGTGGTCATCGCCATCGGTGCATTTGTGGCGATGCTCTCGTTCGGCGCGGGCATGCAGCAAACGATCGCGCAGGAGTTCGATCAGCTCGGTCTGCTGCACACGATGATCGTCTATCCCAACGGACGGTACCGCGACATCGAGATTGTGCCTGATACGTCACGCCCTCTCGATTCGGCCGCCCTCGAGACGCTGTCGCGGCTACCGGGAGTGCGGCTCGCGTACCCGTACGAACGATTTACTGTTACGGCACAGTTTGCCGACACGGCATTGACTGCGTACACGCAGCCGTTGTCGACGACCGCCTTGAGCACCAAGCTGTACTCCGACCTTGTCGCGGGCCGCTACTTCTTCGACGACAATGCGCACGAGGCATTGGTCACGCGCGAGTTTCTCAAGGACATCGGCGTCAACGATGCCGATTCGGTGATCGGTGACACGGTCGTCATTGCGGTCGACGTCGTTTCATTGGACAGCGCGGTCTCGGCGCTGGTCTTTCATGGGGATCTGGACAGCATCAAGGCGCGCCTTCGCCAGATCGATGAGGACTCGCTGTTTTCCGTGACCTACCTGCGCCGTATCGGCATGCGGGAATTGAATGCATCGTTGGGAAGGTTCTTGCATGGCTACCTCAACGCGCGCGAACGTGTCTCTGACACCGTGGTCGTCGTCGGCGCGATCGAGCGGTCGCGCAACAGACGGCGCGGCCAGCCGATCATCACGACGATTGCGGTCGGACAGCGCCTGAGCAACGCCGGCTTCTCGGGCGGACCGTTGGAGCTGGCCACGTCATTGGGGAGCGGGCAGCTATTCGATCTGGAACGCGGCAGCACGGGCGGCCATTACGCGCAGGTGACCCTCGATCTGGAACCATCCGCGCCGTATGCGCCGATTCGAGACTCGGTCACCGCCATGGGGTACTCGGTCTTTTCCTATGCCGAGGAATTCGAGGAGATCCGCCGCGTCTTTCGTTATATCGATCTGGCGCTGGCCATGGTCGGTCTGATCGCTCTGGCGACGTCGTCATTGGGGATCGTCAATACGATGCTCATGTCGATTCTCGAACGGCGGCGCGAGATCGGCATCCTCAAATCGCTTGGCGCCGACGAGGGTGAGATTCGACTGCTGTTTCTCTTCGAGTCGGGACTGATCGGATTGTTCGGCGCGCTCGGCGGCTTGATCCTCGGCTGGACGATCAGCCGAATCGGCTCGTTCATCGCGCGTTCGCTGATGGAGCGCGAGGGTGTCACGCCGGTCGAACTCTTCGCCGTACCGATCTGGCTGATCGGTGCGGCCCTGCTTCTTGGCGTGTTGGTTGCGGTTGCGGCCGGATATTACCCATCGTCACGAGCCGCGCGTGTCGATGCGGTTGAAGCATTGCGCAACGAATGATAGGGGCACGGCACGGCGCGCCGTGCCCCTAAATGTGGTCGTGTCGATCTCGGTGGCGAGGGAGCCTCACCCCTGCGAATTCGACCCATCCTGCTATGACCCGCCGCAACAATGGGCCACGCGGGGAATTTGATAGCGTGTCATCGTCATCATCCTTTCGAACGGTCCCGCCGACGACGGGACGTTGGAGTGAACTGTTGATCACGTCTCTTGATGCCGGGACGTGGTTTTCGTTCCGGAGCGCTCCGGACAGTTTCCGGTTTGACTTCGACCATCATGCAGCAGCCGGGAAAGCAGGAGGCGAGCTCGACGCAGACGCAACGGACGGTGTCGGGGTCGATTTCGTAGATTACGCGTTGGGCCTCTTTGCGGCGTCGGATCAGCTTCACCTGCGCCAACTGCTGCAAATGCCGTGTGATGGTCGGCTGACTAAGCCCAAACATGTCAACCACTTCACCGACCGTTCGCTGTCTGACCTCGAGCATCAGCATGATCTTCAGCCGTGTCGGGTCAGACAGCGCCTTTAGCGCCGGGGGTAAGTCTTCAGTCTGGGTTTTCCCTTGGGCCATTTCATCCTCGCATGTGTATATACGCATGTGACTATATAAAGTTCCCGCAAAAAGTCGCGCGTGGGCGCCGGCGGCGGGGGTATGGCCGGGAGAACCGGAATCTATAGTTCGACGGTCTCGCCGAGGTGGGGCGCGTGCGCTGAAAAGCGACGCTCCGCCGACACGCGTTCGGCCATCGCCTGCGCGGGGCCGGGTTCGCCGTGGGTGATGTAAGTCAGGCGCGGGGCATCGGCGATCCCCTCCAGCCATTTCATCAGTTCCGCATAATCGGCGTGGCCGGAGAAGCCGCCTAAGTCGATGACCTCGGCGCGGATTTCGTGCTCGTATCCGTGGAACCGCAGCGCGCGCTTGCCGTCGTGCAGGTCGCGTCCACGCGTGCCTTCGGCCTGAAAACCGGCGAGCGCGATGATGTTGCGCGGGTCGCCCCCCTGGTGGATCAGGTGATGGAGGATGCGTCCGCCGGTGAGCATCCCGCTGGCCGAGATGATGATGCGCGGGCCGGGCATGTCATTGAGCTCGATCGACTCGTCGCGCGAGCGGATGTAACGGACATTGTCGCCGAAGAGGGCACAATCGGGGTCTTCCAGATCGCGCGCGGCGACCCGGTGCAGATCGGGAAAGTCGCAAAAAATCCTGGTCGCGTCGATCGCCATCGGGCTGTCGACATGGATCGGCAGCGCCGGCACCCGCTTCTGCTCCATCAGCACGCGCAGGCAATAGACCAACTGTTGCGCGCGTCCGACCGCAAACGCCGGAATCAGCAGTACGCCGCCCGACTCGGCGGTGCGTTTGCACAGAACCGCCAGTTCCTCGAAGGGGTCGACCGGCTCGTGAAGACGGTCGCCATAGGTCGACTCGAGCACCAGATAGTCGCATGCCAGGGGCGGCTGCGGGTCGGGCAGAAGCGGCATGTCGTAGCGGCCGACATCGCCGCTGAAGTAGATCGTGCGCGTGTCGTCGCCATCGGTGACGGACAAGAGGATCGACCCGGCACCGAGGATGTGTCCGACCGGCCGCAGCCGGAAGGCGAAGCTCGGCGATAGGCGTGTCTCGACTCCGAATTCGACCGTGTGGAACAATCTCAGCACCGCCTCGACTTCGTCGGAGTCAAACAACGGCAGGGCCGGTTTGTGACGAGTCGCCTTCTTCTTATTGAGAAAGCGCGCGTCTTCTTCCTGCAGGTGTGCGGCATCCAGCAGCAGAATCTCGGCGAGACGTTGCGTGGGCGCTGAGCAGAAGATCCGACCGCGAAATCCCAGTTTGTACAATCGCGGCAGATACGCCGTGTGGTCGGTGTGGGCGTGCGTGAGCACGATCCATTCGATCGCGGCCGGGTCGAACGCCGGCTTCGACCAGTTGCGTTCCCGCAGTTGCTTTTTGCCCTGAAAGATGCCGCAGTCGATCAGGAGCTTTCGTGCACCGGCCTGCACGAGGTACTTCGAACCGGTGACCGTCTGCGCGGCGCCGTGAAAGGTCAGGGAGATCACGATGCCGTCTGAGTCCGTGACTGGCGGGTCATGCGATTCTGCATGATGAGTAAGAACGGGTGAGCTGGTCACGCGATCAAGCGGGTCCTGCCCGAGAAGTCTGGATCGACTGTGCGTACCCCTTTCCGTCACGTGCCCATTTTCGGGGATTAGGCGCGCCCGGCCGGAGGGGGTTTGGGTGGGGGGGCAACCATCTCCGAGCACTCTTGTCTCTGGACAATCAACGATCGGCGGAGTAGATTACCTTACTGGAAATCGACGGAGGACTCGGACCGATGGCAAAGACGCAACGTGAACTCATTAAGCTGGAAAGCACCGCGGGAACCGGCTACTTCTACGTGACATCCAAAAACAAGCGCACGGCCGAGGGCAAGCTCGAACGGATGAAGTACGACCCCAAAGTCCGCAAGCACGTGCTCTTCAAAGAGAAGAACCTGCGCTAAGGCGCACATACCAGTTTATTTGACGAGGCCGCCGGAGAATTGATCTTCGGCGGTCTTGCTCTTAGATGCAGTGTCGTGCCACGCGCCTTTGGCGGGGCACACGCCCACCGAATGAGGGCGTATGACGGACTCCCGCGAGTCTGCCGATGCGCATTTCGGCATCGTGTGTCTGTCGCCGGCCTCGCCGTGTGCCATTTCCGGTTGACACCTTCGCCGCAATCTTGTCTCTTCGCAACACCGGAGTCGCGCCCTTAGCTCAGTTGGTAGAGCAGCTGACTCTTAATCAGCGGGTCGAAGGTTCGAGTCCTTCAGGGCGCACACGACGCGGTAACATCCGGGGGGATGCCATGACCAATCTGCCGATCAGCGATCTGATCCGAAACAGCTTCTCGCTCGCGTGGCGGTACAAGTACCTCTGGCTCTTCGGACTCTTCGCGGCGGGCGGCTCCGGGGGTCCGGGGCTGAACCTGGGCGGCGGCGATACGCCCCCCGATCCGGAGACCATCCGCGCCTGGCTTCTCGCGGCGATTGCCATGATCCTGCTGGTCGGATTGGTTCTGGGGACCATTGTGCTGATCCTGCATGTCATCAGCAAGACCGGGCTCATCTACAACGTCTATCAGATCGATGCGGGAGGCGCGCACAGTCTTTCGGCCGGATGGGATTTCGCGCGCCGGCGTTTTTGGCCGATGATGGGGTTGACGCTGCTGCAGGTATGCGTCATTTTCTTCATCGTCTTCGTGCCGGTTCTCGCTGGTGCATTGATATTCGCGGCGAGCACACCGTTGGGAATCCTGGCATTCATGCTCATCATTCCGCTGTGCCTCGGCCTCGTCATGGGAATTCTGGTGACCTGGACCTACGCTGAGCGGTTTCTGATTCTGGAGTCGCGCCGCGTGACCGAAGCGATCGCCGACGGTTGGTCGTTGCTGAAAACCGAGTGGCGCCCCTCGATCATCACATTTTTGGCGGAGATCGGCATCGTGATCGGCGCCATCATGGTTCTCTGGATCGTCGGATTGGTCACGGCGCTGCCGGCCATCGCGCTCTGGCCGGTATCGAAGCTCTTCGCAATCATTTATGGAGCGTTTATTCTGGTCCCGATCTTCGTCGTGTCGAGCGCATATCTCGGCACGTTCCGTTCGGCTTTGTGGACGCGTGTATTCCTGGCGTTGCGGGCTCCGGCCTATGCCGCTGCGCAGACGGCCGCGCCAGAGAATCTCGGCCCGGCGCAGCCATCATCTCCGATGTTTGAGTGACCCCACGCACGATTGACGTCTTCGCCCATGGACCAACCCGACCCACCGATTCAAGACCCCCTCGCCCCGACGCAACCATCAAGCGGGGGCTTCGGTCACTGGCTGCGGCGGGCGTTTTTCTCGGGCGTGTTGATCACGGTCCCGGTCATCGTCACGGGCTACGTGCTGTACTTTCTGTTTCGCCAGATTGACGGGATTCTCTCGCCGCTTATCCATCGTGTCTGGGGGCACACAATCCCCGGACTGGGACTGGCGGCGACCATCATCCTGATCCTCCTGGTCGGAGTCATCGGACGCAATGTCTTCGGGTCGCGCCTGGTCAGTCTCGGTGAGCGCCTGATTATTCGCACACCGATCGCCCGAACGATCTATGGCGCCGCCAGGCAGTTTGTCGAGGCGGTAACCTCCCCGGAGAAGCGACGGTTCAACCGAGTGGTATTGATCCAATACCCGCGACACGGTATGTTTTCGCTGGGGTTCGTCTCCGGACGGACCGACTACTCGGCCCAGGGGGCACCGGGGCGCGAGTTGGTGTCGGTGTTCGTTCCGTCGACACCGACTCCGGTGACCGGATTCGTAGTGATGTTGCCGCCGGAGGAGTTGATTTACTTGTCGCTGACGCCGGAGCAGGCGATCAAATACCTGGTCTCCGGTGGGCTGGCTGTTCCGGTGCGCATGAGCGGTTCGATCTCGGAGATTCCGCAGGAGAGCTAAGACACATGCGATTGGCCGCATTACTGGATACGGCACTGGTACAGCCGAATCTGAAATCGGAGTCCAAGACCGGTGCGATCTCGGAGCTGATGGACCTGGTCACCGGCAAGCATCCGCGCATGGACCGCGCCGGAGTGTTGGGGTCGATCGCCGAACGCGAAGAGATCGAAAACACGTCATTTGGCCGCTGCTTCGCCTTTCCGCATGCGCGCACCGATCTGGCCAAGGAAATGCACGTTGCCGTCGGCATCTCCAAACGAGGCATTCGGGCACCGACCCCGGATGGACGCCCGCTGCACGTCGTCTGCCTGCTATTGACTCCGCGCAACATCGCTCAGCTTTATTTGCAGACGCTGTCGGGATTCGCGTCGCTCGCACGCGAGGAAGCTGCACTGCCGAAATTGATCGCGGCGCCGACGGCCGAAGAAGTCGTCCGCGTGATCTGGGAGTCGGGGATTACCGTACGCAAACATCTGACCGTGCGCGACATCATGCACCGCGACGTCGTCACGGTCTCGCCCGATGACTCGCTCAAGGATGTTGCCAACAAACTCTATCGATACCGGGTCTCAGGAATGCCGGTGGTCGACGAAGAGGGCCGGCCGGTCGGCATGATTTCCGAACGGCACTTGATCAAAGCCGCGCTTCCCGATTACGAGACACTCATCCAAAACCTGCAACTCTCCCCCGATGCGGAACCATTCGACGATCTGCTGCGCCGTGAAGACGAAATACGTGTCAAAGACCTGATGACCACTCGTCTGTTCACGACGACCGAAGATACCGCCATCGTCGAAGTCGCCGCGCAGATGCTCTTCCGCAACATCCGCCGCATTCCGGTTGTCGCCGACGAAAAACTGATCGG